>JAUXGE010000063.1 GCA_030622435.1 Planctomycetota bacterium | reverse complement strand
TGGGTTCACTGAATGTTTACGACCAAAGGCCTAGCGGCCGATTCACAACCTACTGCAAAGACAGGCACTTACGGCGATTGCAGGCGCATAGAATTGAACCCCGCTGAACCACCCCCAAGGGGAATCGAACCCCTGTGTGATAACGCGCAAGTAACGCAACCTCAAGGACTTACGGACGATGCAGAATCCGACTTGGCGCCAGACTTGGCGCCTTGCGCGCAGAATGACCCCGAATTGAGGACCGTCGTGAATGCCTGGCCCGAACTCCCGGAAACGCTCAAGGCTGGCATCGTGGCGATGGTCACAGCGGCGGCAAAGGGGAAACCGTGAGAAGCTACGGGGCGGATGGACCGTGGGTCGTGCGGATGGTCAAGGGTATGGAACCCGACTTGCGAGGCTGGATTTTACCCACACCCACGCAAGCACACCCGAGAGGGGGAATCTAGATGTGCCCGGGCAGACGGATGAATGATGAATATAGAAGGATGTGACGATGGCAGGACGACCGCAAGCGATGGCACGTAAGGTGACGGAGTTGGAGAGAACGATTCTGGACTTACTTCGTCGCCTCGACACGGCAACTCCGGCAACACATAAGAAGACGGTGTGCTACGGCGGGTCGGCGGGCGAGAAATCGCCCTGGGTGAGTTTGTATCGGGCCGGTTGCGGGCTTGTCGTGGCCGCAGAGGCACTTGGCGACCACTACCGGCGAGGCACGGACGCGGCGAAGCCCGGACCGATTCAAGAAACCCTGGACGAAGACACCTTGGAGCGGATTCGGCAACACGCGACCGCTTCAAGCGGTACGGATAAGGCCACCCGAGAAACTCAGCAACTTGCCGAGGCTCTGCGGACCGTTCCCGGCGGCCTTCCCGACCGCGCGGGCATTGAACAAGAGGTCGCATGGGTTGCGGCGCATATGCACGACCCATCCCCGGTCCTGGGAGACGCCCCCAGCCGGACATCCGTCGCCCTGCTAATGGACCTCAAACGTGATGATCGGCTTCGCCGGGACTTCTGGACCATTACGCTCACCAAGAGACTCGCTCCCGGCGAGCGGAGGCAAAAGCCTAAGGCGTTCGCGGAGGATCAGGACACCGTGACGGATGACGAACATGACGCGGAGTGTATGCGGAGGCTGTTCGGAGACACATATTCCGCTGGGTCTGATTGACTGCCATGATTGACGCTATCTGGTAGCCCTGAGAGTGAATACCCACCCCTGAGGGTCGATTTTCAAGCACACGGCGGTTATGATCGCCACGATAAATGTGTGAATGGCTCACCAAACACGAGGCGTTCCTGTTCGATGTTGTCCTTTCGTGGTCTGTATGCGGATGGCTCGGCGGAAGCGGGCTTTATATCCTGCTGGTTGCTGGACGCGAATACGTGTTTGGCGACCGCCGTTGGATAAACCGGCTGATGGGTTGGGTCATTCTGTTTGCACAAGTAGCCTTGCTCATCGCATTGCCGCTCTTTTTGCTTGAATTCGCCTACTCGTCGGCTTGCGAGTAAACGTGACCAGGCCATCAACGTCTTGGGGTCAGAACGCGAACAGGTCGCCCACGTCGCCGTCATCGTCGGCACACTAAAATGCGCTACGATCCTACGGGCGATTCCTATCCCGCGCGTGTGTGCACGCGGTGATACGGTACGCAGACTCTTGACGTTTGGGGTCTGTTCGGATACAAGAAAGTCGGATTATAATCATGGCCGGCGTCGAGAAGCAAAGCATTCTTGAGACGGTCGACGAGTTCATCGCGGCCGTACCGTGGACCAAGAACCGGATGGTGCTGATTTATCTGCGTCACCACGGCGGACGGAGTTACGTCCGGTTGCGGACGTTCAACCGGCACAAGACAAAGGGCTGCTGGTATCCGTCGCAGCGTTTTTTCGTGGTTCCGCAGGAATGTGCCAAGGACCTTGCCAAAGCGATCGATGCGGCGGCACGGGGTGAGCGGTTCGGACCGGAACCCGATTGGTATCGGGGTTTCGAGGAGCAGTACAACGGGTATTGCGAGGCTAAGGAAGCAGCCTCAGATCGAGATATGGAAAGCGATGAGGCGGAAGCAGCGTGAGCACGGCGTATGTGTCATCGATGGCCGACCTTGCGGATGTCCACGTGATGACGCCGGCGAATGATACGCTGGTCGATGTGTTGGCTACGTTGGCCCAGGCGATGCGTCAACTGGACGATGCACCGCTTGCTGGATCTCGACGGCTTGCGGATCAGCGCGACACCATCGTCGACCAGCTTGGCCATGTCCATCGTGGCGTGGCAACGCTCATCGGCGAGCGTGAGCTTGTCTCAGCCGGTGTCGGGGGGGTAGGGCCAAGGGCTACATAAGGGAGCCCAGGGGAGGGTATCGAGACGCCGTTCCCAAGAGAATGGACTACTGAGTTTCGGCCCTCCGGATTTTCTGCTTGACTTTTGGGATGACAGCACCGATGCTGCCCCGCAGAAGCACACCGCTGAAGCAGTACGAGTACTCTAGGAAGCAAGTGTTTGTTTCAACTCGGCTTGACTCCACTGTGCAGAAGAAGAGGTTGTAGTTATGCAGGGAACCGTGAAGTGGTTCAATGACGCCAAGGGTTTCGGATTCATCAGTCCCAACGATGGCAGCGATGATGTTTTCGTGCACCACTCGGGCATCGGAGGCGACGGCTTCAAGTCACTCCAGGAGAACGACAAGGTCGACTTCGAGAAGACCCAAGGGGAAAAGGGACCCAAGGCGGAGAACGTTCTAAAGGTTGAGTAAACCGGGCTCCAAAGTAAACGGTTGAGCCTTATACGGTCAGCATCTTTAGGGGTGTTGGCCGTTCTCTTTTGCATGTTAGCCGCTCGATCACTCGGCCACCTGTGCATACATCAGCACTCGACCACAACCGTCGCACATGTAAGCGTGCACCTTTCCTTCAACGGGAAACTGGCCCGTCCACATGCTTGGCTTGGCTTCGCTGACGGTGTACTCCAAAACACCGTGGGGGGTGATTCCTACACCCTTCTTGTCGATGATCTGGATGGGGGTCAGCGTACGTTTGCAATCAGGGCAGGATTTCCGTGAAGTGTGCATTCTTCGTTCTCCTGGAGGCTAACCGTAGGGGCATATTCATCATCGATATCAATCCTATAGAGTCGGTCTGCTTTGTCCGGGCCGTCAAGGGCACAGAAGAACCCCCGCTGCGGGTCCGGCGATGCCGTCGCTGGGGCATCAAGAATGTCTTCAATATGCGATTCGACAAACGGCGTCTGTCCAGCCGGGACCTGACCGAACGCCAACACCACGACCAACCCGAGAACGAATGCACGTAACATGCCCTTTCCTCCCAAGAGACGGACATCGGAACCTGATGCAATGAGTCTATGTCGAACGCGGACCTACGCCGTTACACGTCGCCTGAGAAGCACTATCGTCCCCCCCGTTAGCACGAGCAGCGTCATTGCAACGAGACCCCATTCGGAAAGGGTGGGGATGGGCGGAGGCTGAGGAATTCCAACTTCGGCGACACGGAACCCTGAGTCGTAGGTCTCGTCCCCCGGGTAGCGGCGGGAGCGGTGCGCCGCGTGCAATAAGCGGTCGAAGTAGTAAAATGTCCCGCCGCGGAGACCACGACGCGAACGGTAAAGGACAGCTTCATTCCACTCCCAGATGTTCCCGCCCTGGTCGAACGTGCCGTAAGGGCAGCCGGAGTCCTCGTGAGCGCCGACCACCGTGCGGTAGTACGGGAACCCAATCGTGAAGTCGCCGGGGTCCGACCACTCGCCGTCGCAGAAGGTCGCGTTGTTGCCCGGGTCGGGGTCTACAAGATCGTTGCTCGGCGCGCTGTTGCTGCTCGTCGGGTAATCCCAGTAGTTTCCTGTCACGCCGTCATTGTAGTGATACGCCGCCTTGTACCACTCGTCCTCGGTGGGAATTACCCACGTGGCGTCCGGCTCACGAACAACGAGCATCAGCTCCTCTCTGCTCGTCGCACCGTTGATGTGGTACGAGCCGTCCTCGGTAGTCGTCAGATCCTGAGCACCCGTCGGCTGCCCGTTGTGAAGCCAGTTGCAGAACCGGGATGCGTCACCCCATGAGACAAAGTTCACCGGACGGTCGGCCCAGTCGGCTTCCGTTCCGCTCGGACGCCCGCTGAAGTCGTACGTGTAGCTCCCGCTGGTGCCGTTCTGCGTGATCTGGCAACCGTAGGGATTGCTGTCCATGTTCGGGCCGTACAGCCCGTAGGTGTCCGTCGTCGCCACCGCGTTGAGAAACTCGGTGTACTGCCCGGCGGTCACCTCGAACGTGCCGATGTTGTAGACGTAATCCACAGCCCCGCATTCGCGGCACGTACAGGCCCCATTGGGCACACACTCGCCCGAAAGTTCTCCGGCATTGCCTGGGTTGCCGACGGTGACGGTCTCGATAACGACCTGTGCTTGCGCCGCCATAGTCCAAGACAACACCCCAACTACCGCTACTGCATTCAGAATCACTTTCCTCGACATGTCATTCCCTCCGAAGCGTGCGCCTCGATTCGACCAAAGAACGGT
Organism: Planctomycetota bacterium; assembly: GCA_030622435.1. Lineage (GTDB taxonomy): Bacteria > Planctomycetota > Phycisphaerae > UBA1845 > UBA1845. Next base: position 11,492 of record JAUXGE010000063.1, on the reverse strand, counting down.
GCCTAGAGTGTACCAGAACGGGGGTCACGACACCAAGGAAAAACGTCAACGCCACGGGCACAGGCATTGTTAGCAGGCCGTTAGGGTCGTTCTCGTGGATTCTGACGGCTTTGCCGGGCTGGGTGGTGTATCTGCACCCAGGGAAACGCACAGACGGCGTATCTGGCCGTCCTGCGATGTGGTAGGCTACGGCATGAGCCGAAGGCGACCCATCTTTTTCACGCGGATGGCTGCGACGGCCGCGGTGGCGGACCATCGCCGATTGGAGATGCATGTACATTTCTGTTGAGGAGTTCTGCTATGAAAACAAGATTGGTGTACGGGACTATCGGATGCCTGGCTGTGGCACTCATATTCGGTGCAGCGTCTGGATGCCGCAAGGAGAAACCGGCCCAGAAGGAGTCGGTGAAGGAAGCGGTTGACACAGAGAAGAGCGTTGGCATCGACGCCAAGGCGGCAGTTGAAGCCAAGCTCGCTGAAGCTGACAAGCTCGACGGCAACGCCGACAAGATCGTGTCAAAGTGCGCAAGCTGTGAGTTTGGAATGGACGGCAAGAGCGACCACGCATTGGAAGTCTCGGGCTACACACTGTACTTCTGCTCCGAAGACTGCAAGACAGGCTTCGAGAAGGACACCACTGAGGCGATCCTGGCTCTGAAGATCCCGGAGGACTGATGCCGAGACGGATGGCCGCGGGCCGCAATCTGATGTGACGTGGTCTTGCTCGACCCACGCAGCCCAGCAACGGATCGCTGACGCCCCATGCACCGCACCGTGGGAGACCCCCATCGATCGGGCACACCGGCTGTGCGAGTCCTGCGAGCTGGAGTCTGACGACATCGACCGGCTCATCGGGATAATGCGCGAGTCGCCCGAAGATCGAGAGACGCTGACCCGACTCTGGGAGCAGACCTACGACGACCCCGAGGATCTTGAACGAGCCCGCCAGCTGTGCGGCCCATGCATCGACGCGATCCTGGACGCCGCTGGTTCGCCTGGGTCGTAGGCCCTGGCGAGCTTCTGACCGCGCCTCCGACTGCTCGGTTTGGCGGGTTACAACGTCCTTTATATACCACTAAGCGGGGGCTGCAAAGCAGCGAGTTGACGCGCGACGGGCGTGCGACAATGAAACGGGCCACCCAAATTCGAGCGGCCCGGCGGTGCAACCATGTTGAACATGGGCTACAACTGAATCGGTCTGCGCCGCGCGTGCACCAGCGTTCCGGCGGTCAGAACGAGCAACGTCATTACAGCAAAGCCCCAGTCGGACACGGCTGGAATAGACTGCTGAGGTGCGCCATCGAGAAACAGTACCCACACGGCGCCACGGTTCGAGCCTCCGCCATCATCGAGCATAGCCCCGACCGCCAGGTCCCTGGAACCATCGACGTCAAGGTCCTCCAACGGGGCGAAGGAAGTGCCGAACCAGTCCCCATCGTCGAGTGTTCCGGTGAAGCCTCCTTCGGTGTCACTAATCTTTTGGTGCGACCCTACTGTCCCGTCGCTATTCAGGAAAAGAATCCATACGGCGCCACGGTCTGCCCCACCATCACCATCTTTGACGGCCCCCACCGCCAAGTCGCCGATGCCGTCACCGTCAAGGTCTCCCAGTGATGCGACGGAGGCACCGAAGCTATCCTCATCGTCCAGGGTCCCGGTGAACCCCCCCTGCGTGCTGTTAATCTTCTGATGCGAGTTTACCGTCCCATTGGCATTCAGGAAGAGAATCCACACGGCGCCGCGGTCTACCCCCCCGTCATCGTCTTTGAACGCCCCGACCGCTAGGTCGCCGATGCCGTCACCGTTGAGGTTTTCTAATGAGGCGACGGAAATGCCGAACCAGTCCTCATCGTCGAGAGTCCCGGTGAAGCCACCTTCGGTGTCGCTAATCTTCTGGTGCGAGCTTACCGTTCCATTGGCGTTCAGGAAGAGAATCCACACGGCGCCGCGGTCTGCCCCCCCGTCATCGTCTTTGAACGCCCCGACCGCTAGGTCACCGACGCCATTGCCGTCAAGGTCTCCCAGTGAGGCAACGGAGGCACCGAAGCTGTCCCCATCGGCAAGTGTTCCGGTGAACCCCCCCTGCGTGCTGTTAATCTTCTGATGCGAGTTTACCGTCCCATTGGCATTCAGGAAGAGAATCCACACGGCGCCGCGGTCTACCCCCAAGTCATCGTCTTTGAACGCCCCGACCGCTAGGTCACCGACGCCATTACCGTCAAGGTCTCCCAGTGCGGCGACGGAGGCACCGAGGTTGTCCCCGTCGGCGAGTGTTCCGGTGAACCCCCCCTGCGTGCTGCTAATCTTCTGATGCGAGTTTACCGTCCCATCGGCGTTCAGGAAGAGAATCCACACGGCGCCACGGCTTGCGCCTCCGTCATCATCGCCGGATGCCCCCACTGCCAGCTCATCGATGCCGTCACCGTCAAGGTCTCCCAAGAAGGCCATCGCGCGGCCGAAATCGTCATTATCCTCGAGGGTCCCGGTGAAGCCACCTTCGGTGTCACTAATCTTCTGGTGCGACAAAACTTGGCCAGGTGCGGCAAACGTCGAGTGGGCCACCAGGCCAACAACAAAAATTGCTAACTTTCCCCGAGCCATTTCTCACTCCTTGTAAGGGCAGAATCAAAGCCAGAAATCACGTCGTGACAACTGAAGAACCCATCTTATCGTCCTGGTGCCCATCTTGGAAGGGTAAACGAGCGAGGCAAGAAGACAGTGAATCGCAACTCTCGGAGGCGGAGCATGCCCGTTCCGAGTGCAACATGATGCCCGGATATGGGACGGCCACAGGCGCATCCGTGACGAGCGGACCTCGCGTGGAACGAGGTAACCTGAAGAAACAGCCTGAGGAGTCCCCCGGCGGGCGGATCGACAGGCACCTCGCCGACCACGGGCTCAGCAACGATGCCAAACCCGGCCAGGCGCCGCATCCGGTGCGCACCAGGGCTTGGGCGCCTCCTGACAAAACTGCGGCAAAAGCATGCTCTTGTGCGGACTTTTCGCTCGCTGTCGCGTTAGTTCGTAGAAAGGAGTTGTTGTCATGGTGGAGAAGAAGTATCCGATCCCGACCGAGGATGCGAAGCAGAAGGTCATCGCAGAAATGAACGTAATCCTGGCCTCGTTCTCATTGGAGACGTTGGAGGCGCTGCGCTCCGAGCTGTGCGCGAAGTGCCCGCAGCGGTCCCTCGATATGCTGCTGCGTCTGCGAGGATTCGGTTCCGAGGATTGGGACTCATGATCCAAAAGACACCGGCAAGGGACGATTTTCATGGCAAGCGGTACGCTGGCAAGAGTGGCTCGATCAATCCTCGTTGTACATCCGTCAATTCATGTCGTCGCATCCGTGCAGTCCGCCACGATGCCCTCCTGCAATCATGCCTGCCCAGAATGCGGATTGCGGTTCGACGGGTAGTGCGAACTGTACCGCGTGGCCAACCCGAAACAGGTGCTCTTCGTGTGGATTGCCATCATCAGCAGAGGATGGGGCGCCCTCAAGAACCTTCCGCACTTTCTGGACTTCGAGGCAGCGGTAGCTTGGCTCTTCTTCGTCGGGTTTCTGTGACGTGGAACGTGGTCTAACACCCCGGAATTCAGGGTTGAGGCGTTTATTGGCTCTCTGGGTACCCCCGATCGAGAATCCGCGCCACGGCCTGATGTGACCAGCATGTGGACTTGCCCGTCTTCGTCGGCACACAACGGCCGGTGAGTTCGTCTGCGATCTTCTTCAACGTCGCCCCACGTGATAGCATCGAGCGGATGTCGGCGATGACGGCCTGTTCGGTGGGGTTCTCGATAAGCGTTGCGCCGTCGTCGGCCAAGTCGTGACCGTAAGGCACCGAGCCGATCCGTTGTCCGTTCGACCGCTTCACGGCCATGGCCGACCGGGTCCGCTCCCTTGTCAAGTTTCTCTCCATTTCGGCGGCGCCAGCCAGAACCACGAGCATAAACCGACCGGCCGCAGAGGTCGTGTCTATGGCGTTCCCACCCAGGTCGATGATGTGCAAGGCGACTCCGGTCTTATCCCACTTCTCGACCACACTGAGGCAGTCCACCGCGTTCCGGAAGCCCCGGTCCAGCTTGAGCATGACCACCGCACCGGCCTTGCGACCCTGGAGCGCCGAGAGTAATCGCTGACCACCTTCACGCTTGGCCAAGGGCTTCCCGCCCGAGACGCCGGCGTCGGTGATGATGTCCAGGTCCAGGCCCTTGAGGGTGGCGTAGGCCCGGATGCGCTCCGCCTGCGCATCCAGACCCAGACCGCTATCCACTTGCTCATGTGTCGAGCACCGTATGTATCCGATTGCTTTCATGGTTCCATCCCCTACGCCGCGGCCACTTCGGCTCTGGTCTTGAATCGCCGGAGTGTGTCCGGCAACCGGCTGCCGGACCTGTCCAAGGCGTCGCGCGCCACTGCTCAGGCAACGGGCACTGATAACGCCAATCCTGAGCTTGGCGCCAGACTTGGCGCGAAGGAGCACAAAATCAAACAACTCACAGCATCTCAGTGCGCTGAACAAGAACCTAACGTCCGATTCACAACCTACTGCAAAGACAGGCGCTTACGGCGATTGCGGGCGCATAGAATTGAACCCCGCTGAACCACCCCCAAGGGGAATTGAACCCCTGTTGCCGGCATGAAAAGCCGGTGTCCTGGGCCACTAGACGATGGGGGCATTATTAGTAAACGCCCCGGAAGGCCCGAGGCGATGCGAAGAGCCTATCGAACATACGGCTGAATGTCAACAAGATGCTCAAATCAGCCCGTCTCCTCACCAGATGCGTCGAGCCATGAGTTCCGAGTCACGTCGCCGGGGCATCTGGCGTAGGATCGATGGGGACGCTCCTTTCCAACGGATTGACAAGGAGGTGCCGGCGGCAGGCGTTGCACAGGTCAAACCGCAGCAGGCGGTATGTCTGGTCTTCGATCTCGTCCGGATCGGCCCGGGACAGATCCCGGATCACTTCGCTCAAAGCCTTCCCCGGCTCTTCTTCGACCTCACCATCCAGGTCGATATGCCCGGCGGCTGCGAAGACTTCCAGCCGGACGATATATCTCTGCGGATCGTTGGCTGCCATAGCCACGCCGCATTTGTCGCATTCATAACGTATCACTCGATGTTCCTGCAAATCCGGCAAAGCCGGAATCCGTGATCTTCCGTTCAGTAGATCATGTGACACCCGTCGATGCAACTCGGAGAACTCCAACCGCACAGGCAGCTGGGCGCGTGACAGTCAGGGGCGGGGGGGCAAAGCTAGGCAACCAGGAGGCAAAGAGCGTGGTCGTCAACGACCTGCTTGTCAAACCTGCGGCTCGAGGGACCTGACGATAGGCTTTGTCTTGTTCTCCTGTCGGTTCGGTGCGGCGTTCCCCGGGGATCTTGAATGTTCGATTACGGGCGAACAGTCGGGTAGAATCTTGTAGGGGTGGTTCCAGGCTGCCGCCGTCGGCAGACGCGTCCGCCCACCCGTTTCGCAGGCAGACATCATGCTTGATCGCGTGGATGAGACGATAGTGGCCGTCTCCTCAGCCCCCGGAGCCGGGGCGTTGGGGATCGTTCGGCTCAGCGGTCCCAGCGCCGTTGCGATCGTGGATCAACTCACCTACACGCGTGGTGGGTTGCGGGCCTCGATATTGGGCTCGAAACGCATCGAGGGGGTGGTATGCATTGACCCGCAAACGGCTGTGCCGGCCACGTTCTATCTGTTCCATGCACCGCGAAGTTATACCCGTCAGGACATGGTGGAAATCCACACCATCGGCTCTCCCGTCGTGTTGGACCTGGTCCGCCAAAGAGCCGTCGATTTCGGGGCCACACCGGCTCTGCCGGGTGAGTTCACCGCGCGAGCATTCCTCAATGGCGCCATGGATCTGTCATCCGCTGAAGCTGTCGCCGGGGTAATCCGCGCCCAGACGGATACGCAGCTTCGCGCATCGCGCAGGATGATGGATGGGACGCTGGCACGGCGTCTGGGCGCCTTACGGGATGAGGTCGCTCAGCTTGTCGGTCTGGTCGAGGCGGACATCGACTTCTCCCAGGAGCCGATCGAGTTCATCAAGCCGGATGTGCTGCGCGGGCGACTTCGAGCGGCTGTTCAACGTCTGCGCCGACTGCTCGACGGGGCGACGTCGGTGGACCGATTCGACGTGTTGCCGCGGATTCTACTCTTCGGTGCGCCCAACGCCGGGAAGAGTTCCTTGATGAACCGTCTTAGCGGCACCGACCGGGCTATTTGCGCCGCAGCCGCCGGAACGACTCGTGACATCCTGTCGGCACCCATCCGCATCGGACGCGGTGAGGCGCTCTTGTTGGATGCGGCCGGTGTAGCAATGGGGGCAACGGGTACAGCCGACGTGAACAGGACCTCCAAGATCGTGGAAGAGGCTTGCGCGTCGAGGGAGAGCCTTGGAGGGATGGACTCGAGTCGATCCGAGGATCAGATCAACGCAGAAGCCCGTGCGCGAGCCGTGTCGGTTGCCGAAAGTGTCGATCTGATTTGTCTTGTCGTTGATCTGACCGTGCCGGGCGGAGAGTCTTTGGCTTCCACTGCACTTTCACTCGACACCGGTGGTATAGTCGTTGCCGTGAACAAGTCCGATCTCGTTTCGCCGGACGAGGCCGCACGAGTCGCATCCAAGTTGATTTCGCGTGGATTCCAACGGGCTTGCGTGGTAAGTGCCCGCACAGGATCGGGCATCGAGGAACTACGAACGGCTTTCGCCGAGTCGCTCGGCTCGACGGTTACAACGGCTGCCGGCGAGTCTGTGCTGATCACGGACCGTCAACGTGCCGCGATAGGCTCCGCTGTCGACGCAATGGATCGCGCGCTTGCATTGAGTCGAAACGTGACGGAGACTATCGACTGTGCCGACCTCCTGGCTTTTGAACTCCGCGAGGTTCTCGATGCTCTCGGCGCCGTGACCGGCGATGTGACTACAGAGGAACTTCTGAACCAGATCTTCACGGACTTCTGTATTGGGAAGTAGAACGGACGAGGAAAACCCGAAAACGCCGGTTCGAGGAGAATCAGAGATGGCAGAGTATCGTCGTTCATTGAAACGTCCGGCATCAGCCGGCCTTCTGTGCTTCCTGGTGATTTTGGTGGGCGGGTGCCCGTTCGGTCTCGGCTGGCCGGTCTCCCTTGATGCCGATGACAATGGCAGCGAAGTGACGCTGCAGGTCGGGATGACGCTTCATGTGTCCCTTTCCTCGAACCCTTCCACGGGTTTCGAGTGGGAACTTGTCGACCTCGATACGTCGGTCGTGGAACACACGGGAACGAGTTTCCGGAGCGGGTGTTTGATCCCGATGCCCGGCTGCGGAGGCACTGACACTTGGATGTTCATGGCGCTGTCGCCCGGCATCACCACCCTTCGTATGATCTACCACCAACCTTGGGAGGACGTCGAGCCGGAGAGGACCTTCGAGGTGATGGTTACGGTGTCGGAGTAGTGGAATCCGCGGGATTACATGAAACGCGGTGATGGTCCCTGGGCCGCAGGTTTCAGCCTGCGCGAATGCGCGTGGATGGTGATCCGCCTTGTCGATCCGGCTGATTCCAGGCATCCCCGGTCCCGATCGCCAAGCCGAGGTCAGGACCGGCTCGGTCTGATTCCGCATTACGCCGTGCATCCCACAGCATCAGCCGAGCACTCTGGCTGCGACTACTCTTTGTCAAGCCACTGTGCCGTTCTTGACAGTGTTACCTGAAGGGGTGCCGTCTGTTGGCGAAGGTATCAGGAGAAAACCGCCTTTACAGGTCTTTCGTCCACCCTATCCTGAGCCCTCGTACCTCCGATGGAGCGGTGAGTGTACGTCCTTTTTCTTTCATTCTGCCCCCGGCAGGCCGTTGAAAAAGGTGTGGCGGAGGCTTCCAGCTTGCGGTTTCACCGGCTGGAAGCCGGTGCCACACGAGGAAGAGACCTTTTTCGCATGCTGCCGGGTCGCTGATGTTATCCATCTCGCAAGGAGGCAAATGGAGTTCTCGGTAAGGCTCCCGTGTTTGACTCAGCATGTCCCCATGTTCGCCGTTTGTCACCCCTTCTATGCAGGGATGCCTGTGCAGGCTATAATATGTGGTTCGCCGTTGGCGGCGATGACATTATTCCGGTGTGCACGGCCAGCCGTCGTATCGCGTCGAGCCGGAGAACGAGGCGTGCATTCGCCGGATACGAGGATTACTGGAGTCAATCTGAACACCTATGCAAAAACACACAGGTCTTCCGCAAGCATTCGCGGATCTCGGCGTTGAGGTCCGCTTTCTCAAAGCTATTGGCAAGATGAATTTTGTCGATCCCAGCGACATCCAGCTCCAGATGATTCCGCGTGGTCTGGAAGGGCGGGATATCCTGGGACAGGCCCAAACGGGAACCGGAAAGACGGCTGCGTTCGGGTTGCCGATCCTTCAGCAGATCGATCCGGCGGGCCGCCTGCAGGCGCTGTGCCTCGCACCCACTCGTGAGCTCGCGGTCCAGGTGACGGGTGAGCTCAAGCGGATTGCCGAGTTCGCCAACCTCCGCATCGTTGCGGTGTACGGGGGGCAGAAGGTGGCCACTCAGCTTCACCTGCTAGGCCACAAGCCCCATTTCGTAGTGGGTACGCCGGGCCGCGTAATGGATTTCATGCGCCGAGGTGTGCTGCAAATTGCCCGTGTGCGGTTTGTCGTTCTCGATGAGGTCGACCGGATGTTGGACATCGGCTTCCGCGACGACATCAGGGAGATCCTCAGCCAAGCAACCGGTGAGCACCAGACGATCTTCGTCTCCGCGACGATCGATGACGAAATCAAGCGGCTCGCTCAGCGTTTCGCGCACAACCCGGTGGACATCGATGTATCGCAGGACCGGCTAACCGTAGCTGATGTAGATCAATCTTACGTCACGGTCGATGCCTGGGACAAGTTTCGCCTCCTCAAGCTGCTGCTCAAGCAGGAGGATCCGCCGGTGGCCATCGTGTTCTGCAACACCAAAGCGGGGGCACGCAAACTTGCCAAGAGACTCCACGGCGCAGGTGTGAATGCCAAGGAGATTCACGGAGACCTGGTTCAGCAGAAACGCGAACATGTCATGGACCGGTTCCGCAAGCATCAGATCAAGGTGCTGGTCGCCACGGATCTGGCCGCGCGAGGTATCGATGTCAACAGCATCTCCCACATCATCAACTATGACATTCCGCCTGATTCCGAAGTCTACGTCCACCGGATCGGACGCACGGCACGCATGGGCGCCGAGGGCGTTGCCATCACGTTGGTTACGAGCGAACAGGGCAAGGAATTGACCAACATCGAGAAACTGATCAACCTGGAGATCGTCGAGCGGACGATCGACGGGTTCAAGCCGTCTACGCCAAGAGAGGAACTGCAGGAAGCACAGGCACCCCCACCTCTGTCGCGCTTCGAAACCCCCGTGTTCAGCAACGGTGAGGCCGCACCAGCCAAGCTTCCTCGCAGGACTCTCGGCAGCCGTTTCCGCCCGGCGCGCGGCAGGCGGCGTCTTTGAGCCTATCAAAGATTGTGGCACGGGTTTGAAACCCGTGTTTCGCCGGTCGAAAACCGGTGCCATGAGGATTATTGAGACAGGCCCCATGCCGCCGGGTTCGCGGAGCCGGTGGCATTTCCGAGATGCCGCCGATTCCCGGGCGCTGAGTATGGTGGCTCCGGGACATACCGGCCGTACCCGCGCCGGAGCGATCGACCGTTCATGGCGAACGCCGACGACCCGAAAAACACCGACAAACCGTCCGACGACGCACTGGGCAATGACGTCGAAGCCGACATGCGCGTCGAGCGGCACGAGATCAACAAGCGACTCCCGGGGCGCCGGCTCGACAAGTATCTTCACGGCAGATATCCGCGCATCTCACGGACTGTGTTGCAGCGTTTCATCAAGCAGGGGCTCGTGACGGTCAACGCGCTACCCACTAAAGCAAGCTACGAGCCGACTGCCGGAGACGTAGTCGAGATCACGCTCCCGCCTCCGCCCCCGTCGCATATCGTTCCGGAAGACATCCCTTTGGACATCGTTTACGAAGATGACTGGCTTCTGGCGATCAACAAGGCGGCGGGGATAGTGTGCCATCCGGCCCACGGAACCCAGACGGGCACGGTTGCCAATGCCGTCGCCTTCCACGCAGAAACCCTGAGCCGGGGAAGCGATCCTTTTCGCCCCGGCATCGTGCACCGGCTCGACAAGAACACGACCGGCATCATGCTCATAGCCAAGTGCGACGAGGCCCATTGGCGCATCGCGCTTCAGTTCGAACGGCGTACGATCCGGAAGGCGTACTTCGCCGTCTGCGAAGGAAAGATCGCGCGCGACGGCGACATCATCAACAAGCCGCTCTCCACGCACCCATCCACGACACAACGCATGATCCTCCCCAGTGCCAGCCCGCCTCGCCAGGCCATGTTCAAGGAGGCCATTACCGAGTACCGGGTTCGGAAACGCTACCGCGGCTACACGACAGTCGACCTCTTTCCCAAGACGGGTCGCACCCATCAGCTCCGTGTCCACCTGTCATCCATCGGGCATCCGATCGTCGGCGATTCGCTGTACGGTGGTAGGTCGGTCAGCGAGCGGGATCTCGCCGGGAACGGAAGCACCGACCCGATCATCGAGTTTCAAGCTCTGCACGCCAGGCACATCCGCCTCATGCATCCGATCCACGAGCGCCCGCTCGAGATCGAAGCACCGCTGTCATCTCAGATCGCACGTATTGTCGAAATGCTCGAACAGTACCGCAGTCAGTGACGGTGTTGATCGCTACACAACGCTCGGGTTTCGTACAACGTTGTGTCAGTACGCAGTCATGCAAGTAGTCGTGCTGTGCGCCTTTCAGAGACGCAGGCGGAAACCGCTCGAGTTGTGTCGGGAGCCTGTGCGCCCCAGATTCCAAGTCTGGGGCGTGGTCACGATGATTCGCGTCCCCTCCACAGCTAAAGCAATAGTCCACCCAGCCAAGCAGCTACGGCGATGATGGCGGTGCACCGGGTAGGGCGAACCCGGGGGGGGGATACGTTTCGCCGAGGAACGCCCCGATGCAGTACGTCACGTCGCTGATGTTGATCAATTGATCCGGAGCGGTTGGTTCCAGATCGCACCGTGCCTTCCTTACCGCACCGCTGAGATTCTTGAACTTGTCCAGGACGGCCGTCACATCCGTGCCGATTCCCACGGTGCCATCCGGGGGACCGCATGGGTCTGTTTCGCATGTCGAGATGATGTCACCCCAACGCGCGGTCGTCATTGTCAGGGCCTCCGAGTAGTCCGTTTCGACTGCGGGGTCGCAGGCATGGCCGATTGCCTGGATGTGGTACACCGCGTCCGGTGCGATGGTTTCGTGGTGCACGTGCACCGATCCGTAAGTGCTCCAGTCGGTGTAATGCGGTTGGTCCGTGAAGCCGGCGGCGACGAACGTCGGGGATTCCAATCCGGGGGCGGGTGCGCAACCGTCCTGGGGGGGCGTGCTCTGCCCCGAGTTCTCGCAGTACTC
>JAUXGE010000298.1 GCA_030622435.1 Planctomycetota bacterium | reverse complement strand
GGCTACGAGCACGAGGCGATCATCACCGGCGGGGGTAAGAATGCGGGGCAAACGTTCCCGTGGCTTCACACGTTCATAGGAAACATGAAGCGAATGATCCTCGGCACGTACCACAGTGTTGCGCCCAAACATCTGGATGACTACCTGGCGGAGTTTGTCTATCGGGCGAATCGCCGGTGGATGGAGGCGACCCTCTTCGGTCGACTCCTCGTCGCGGCTGTAACGGGTAAACCCATGTGTTACCAGGAGTTAGTGACCGGAGATAACTAGAGATTCAGTAAAGGCTTTTCCGTCCGCGTACATCTGATGGCTCCCTTGTTCAGACGGGTCGGTCCAGTTCGGCCCGACATCGACGGACTTGACGGTGCCCCGTTGGGCAGAGCTCAATCTACGTTTCGGCTCCCCCCACCCGAGCCGCGTGTCGGGGATCGAGGTTCTTTCGAGCGTCATTCAAGTATACCACCATCCCATCGAACTCGGCCGATTTCGTGACAACTTCTTTCATCCTGCGGTCGAGACCGCCTGCCCTTGACTCGCCGCGCGGGTTGAAGCCCATGGCCTATCTTTCAGGGCTCGATCAGGTACTTGGCGGCGTAAGTCGCGCTCGCGTCAGCGGACCGGAGGTCCCCCTTCACACCAAGCATGGCTACGTGTGCCCCATCCTTCGCCCTCCTGACATCTGAGACACCATCCGACATTCGAGGCGAAGGGTGGGGAACCGGTCTGGATAGCAGGTTGTTGAAAGAGTGTGGCACGGGTTTCCAACCCTTGCTTGCACCGGCTGGGAACCGGTTTCACAGTAAGATCGGTACACTTCTTCAACGTACTGATAGCGCGTGCATTCTGTCTACGAGTCCGTCCCCCACCCATCCCGGCGACGCAACGAGACGACTGTCCGACCCATCCAAGCGCCGTGATGGATGGGGCACACACGCCCGTACGACACTGGCGGGCAAGCCGCCAGTGGCACCCTCCAAACCCATCAATCGACGTCTGACAGAGCGCTATTTACCTCCGGACGGTTCCGGCAACGGTGGCTCCTTGCCCGTCTTCTTGAAAGCGGCCAGCCATTTCTGGGCTTCTTCCATCGCCGGAACCAAGCCGAACGGACCGCGACTGGCCGCGACCGCGAGCTTGCCGTCTGTGCGCACGAGGAACACGCGGGTGGGGTGAGCCTTGTAGGCCTCGTTAACCTTGTTGTCCATGCCGTCGATCACTATCGGAATGGTCAGGGTCTTGTCGTTGAGCAGCCGCTTGGCCACTTTGCAGCGCTGGCCGTAGTCCTTGTGTTCGTTGATGCTGAGGTCCTTGGCGTAGCCGACGGGCCAGTCACTGTCCGCGGCGTGAGCCTCGTTGATGTAGACGAGACAGAACTCGACGACGTCCCTGTAGTCCTCGTACATCTGCTGCATTTCGCCAACCTGGCGAAAAAAGGGTGGTCACGTGTAGCTGCCGAAAAAGAGCATGACCGGCTTCTTGCCTTTGAAGCTCGCCAGGTCGAACTCGCTTTCGCCGTCCAGACTCTCGAGTTTGAAGGTCGGGGCCACCTCGCCGGTCTTGGGCGCGCCGTCGTCGCCGGACCCACGTTCGCCGCGCGGTCCACCGCGCCGCGATCGCATTGAAGTCAACTCCTTGTCGGTGATGAACCCGTCGCCGTCGGCGTCCATGCGGCTGAAGATCTGCTCGGGCCCCTTGAACTCGTCCTTCGAGACTTTGCCATCGCCGTTGGTGTCCAGGCGTTTGATCATCTGCCCCGGCCCGCGACCCTCGCCGCGCTGGTGCGGCTGGGCCTGGACCGTGGTCGCGGTCCACAAGGCTAACGCGACGGCCAGTGCCAACGGTTTGAATGTTCGTCTAATCGGATCCATGGGGTTTGATCTCCTTGCTTTGAGCTTCCCCGTGCCCCGCCTACGTCAGAGCGTTTCTACTCGAATTGGACGTTTGCGCCCAGCAGTATGTCACTTTCGCCGCCTGGCTCCAACAGGTGCCGGGCTATCAGTGCGCTGCGCGGGCAAGCCCCGCGAACGGGCCGATTGACTCGGGTTCGCCGTGGTTTCGATCCGCAGGTCGAAGTTCCACACTGCTCAAGAGCAATGGCACACAAACAGCGGGTTCAGGTGGCGAGCGGACGGGTGCCACTGGCGGCTTGCCCGCCAGTGTCCACGGGCAGACAAGCTGCCAGTGTCCACGCTCAAACCAGGCTCCGAACAGACAGCACATTCTACTCAATGCAAACACTGTCGCCCCTATGTAGAACCAGTAGCCCGTCGCGTTGGCGGCGGACGTCGTCGGCATCGAGCGCGAACGAAGGTGCTATCACGACGGTCACGTCGGGTTCTCCGTCGGTCTTACGCGGGACCGTCACGCCGGCATCCTCGAGCCAGCGGCAGGCGCGGGCGATCTGGTCGCGCCGGGATGACTCGAGCGAGTCGACGCCGGTCGCATTCTTGACGGGTGAGAACTCCTCAGCCCGATCCACCTCGAGCACGAGCGGGCTTTGTGCCAACGGCAAGGCATCGAAGATGAACGCCTCGAGCTTGACCGCGTTGGGAGACGTGGGTGTCTGCAATTCCCCTGCTTCGTCAACATACACGACGGCCTTTTCCGCACGACGTAGAGGCATCCGGAAGGAATCGCCTGCGATGCGATCGACGAAATCGACGTTCAGCAGGTGGATGGCCAGGTTTCCCGCGTCGAACGTGCGGCCGCCGTCAGCGTTTCTCTCGTGGGCCAGCTCGTCGGGGAAGTCGGAATATTCGATCACCATGAGCTTCCCGCCGGATACGCACAAGTTGCCCACGCGCTCCAGATCGTCGGCCTTCGACGTCACCTTGGTCGACATCTCCGAGCCGGTGCTCGCGTGCAAGCCGATGAACAGCGGGTCGAACGGTTTGACCAACGGATTGTCGACCTGAAAGTAGCTGATGATCTCGATGCCTCGCGATTGCATGTCGCCAAGCGCGCCGCTTGTAGCAAGGGCCTTGAGCGATCCGCCGTGGCCGTCAGGTGCGAGTGCCAGGCGGTGCTTGGCGGCCAGGAGGAGTCGACCCGCAGAATCAAACGCAGGCAACATGCCCTGGGCGAACAGGATCACGTCGTGCCTTGGAAGCCCGAAGAAATCACGAGCGGCCAGAAACTCAATCGTCTGCTCGTGGTTGGCCGGGCTGGTCATGATGTACCAGGGAATATCCGCTTGGTATCTGTGGCGGGCGGCGCCAATCGTCTCGGCGAAGAGTTGAAAGAGAGTCTTGTCACCGACGGGTGTCACGACAACGGCACCCTTGGGGCCGTCCACGCCCAGACGGGTACCCTGTCCCCCAGCCACCGTGAACGCGGCCACTTTGCCGGCCGACAGGAGCTCACGCCCTTGAACAGTAGCTGCTTGATAGGTCGCCTCCCGATCGGGACCGGGCGATTGCGGGTAGACCTCCGCCGGCGTCAGATCATCGGGGACGGTCCGATCAGGCCGGCGAACCACGTGCGATTCGATCACGCCATCGAGAATGTTCCAGGGGATCGACTCGATGTCGCGTAGAAGCTGCTCGCGCTGGGCCGGTGTCAGCTCAGGCCACCACAGCAGGACGTGCTCCTGCCCCCTCTCTCGCAGCGTCTCGAGGCACCCCCGGTGGCGTGATTCCATGCTCCCGGCCTCTGCCATGGCGTCGGTCACTTCTGTCGCTCCGTTTGCATCGATTCGGGTCGCGCGGCTCGACGTCAACCGCCTTGAATGTCATCAGCCCTCAGTTCCTCATCCGCAAGGGCACGATACGGGCCGCTCGGCCGTGAGGCAAGCTATGTAACCGGACCTCTCCGCTGCGCTAGAATCTTACAACCTATTGATATATAACAGATTAGGATTTGTGCTCTAGATTGAATCCCCCTTTCGGACGATGTGTATAAGATGGGGTATGGGTCCGCGCTACGCAGGCGGGCCGGCAACCGTTCCCCGCGCGGAGAAGCCGGGTAGGGGCATTCCGGAAAGAAAGGGCGTCGTGAGCCTGGGCAAAGTACTACTCCAACGCGGACTGATCGACTCGTCGCAGCTCGAACAGGCGATCGCTGCCCGGAAACCCTCCGAGCGGATCGAGCACTGCCTCGTGCGACTGGGATTCATCAAGGAACGGGACTGCCTCCAGATCTACAGCGAGCAGCTCTCGATCCCGTTGATCGACCTGTCCGAGGTCAAAATCGATCCCGCACTACTCGAGGAGACCCCTTCCAAGGTCGTCCACCGCGATCGAGTCATCCCGATCGATCGCCACAACGGCACGATCCGCGTCGCCACCAGCAACCCGTTCAACCTCTACGCCTTCGACGAGCTTCGCATGCTCATGGGTGGGAAGGTCGAGACGGTGCTGGCGACAAGCGAGGAAATATCCCGCGTCATCAAGGAACACTTCGGTGTCGGCGGGCACACGGTCGAGGCCATGATAGGCCAATCCGAGGTCGAGGTCGTCAGCGAGATCGACCCTGACAACGCGGACCTGATCGAGCAGGCCCAGGAAGCCACGGTCGTAAAGCTGGTCAACGAGATTCTCCTGGAGGCCGTACGAGACCGGGCGAGTGACATTCACATCGAACCGTACGAGAACGACCTGAAGATCCGCTATCGCGTCGACGGCGTGCTGCACACGACCAACGTGCCTCCCGAAATCCGCAGGTTCCACGCCGCGATCGTCAGCCGCATCAAGATCCTGTCGAACCTCAACATCGCCGAGAAGCGGCTGCCACAGGACGGCGGGTTCAAAATCAAGGCGCAGAACCGCGACATCGACCTGCGCGTGAGCATCATCCCGACGGCGTTCGGCGGCGCTGTCGTGATGCGTATTCTCGACAAGCAGTCCGCCTTGACGTCACTCGATAAACTGGGACTCATCGACGAGGCGTTCGAGGGCATCGATCATCTGATCAAGCAGCCGTACGGCATCGTCTTGGTCACCGGCCCCACCGGCTCCGGCAAGACGACCACCCTGTACGCCGCCCTGAACTCGATCCGAACCGACAGCATCAAAATCCTGACCGTCGAAGACCCCATCGAGTATTACCTCGACGGCATCCAGCAGGTCCAGGTCAAACCGCACATCGGGCTGACGTTCGCCTCGGGCCTGCGATCCTTCCTGCGGCATGACCCGGACGTGATCCTCGTCGGCGAGATTCGAGACCTGGAGACGGCCGAGGTCGCCATCAACGCCTCGCTCACCGGCCACCTTGTCTTCAGCACTCTTCACACCAACGACGCCGTGACCGCTACGACCCGTCTGCTCGATATGGGCGTCGAGCCGTTCCTGGTTTCCAGCGCCGTCAGCGGTGTGCTGGCCCAGCGCCTCGTGCGGCGAATCTGCCCGAGCTGCCGCGAGGAATACAAACCCGACCCGGTCGATGTACCGTCTGATTTCAAGATCGAGCCCGGCCAGAAGCTCTTTCGCGGTACCGGTTGCCGCGAGTGCCGCCACAGCGGATATCGCGGTCGGCTGGGCATCTTCGAGCTGCTGCCCGTCGGCGACGAGATCCGCGAGATGATCCTCCAGCGCAAGTCGGCCACCGACATCCAGAACGCCGCCCGCGCCAAAGGCCTGAAACTCATGCGCGAGGACGGCTGGTCCAAGGTCCTCAAGGGCATCACCACGGCCGAGGAAATCGTCCGCGTCACCAAAGTCGATGCCGTCGCCCTGTCGCGATTATGATCCAGCGCGTACCCCGCTCACAGCAGATGACGCTACGTGAAGACCGAACACGCCCCGGGCAGACCGTTCGGATGCCACTGGTGGCTTGCCCACCAGTGCCATGCTCCGGGTGGATGCCCCATCCATTCCGGCGCTTGGATTGGCCGGGCAGTCGTCTCGTCGCGTCGCCGGGATGGGTGGGGGGAAAGCGCCGGTTAGCCGGTGAGGAGTTGTGGATGAAAGAGCCATACGGTGGAGGATTAGCGAACCACGCCGACCCCGAGTCATGCGGTGATGCC
>JAUXGE010000053.1 GCA_030622435.1 Planctomycetota bacterium | reverse complement strand
GTTTCAAGGCAAGCCCCGGAAGGCCAGCCCACGCGCCAAACGGTGCGAATCCGTCCACCCGGCCAGTAAGGCGGAGGCAGTCGTTTCACAGCGATTGTGCCCGCGGAGGCTCCGGCCGCACACTCAGCGCAGGGCCGATCGGCCAGCCTACGTAAGTGTTCTGGGTGTGTCAAGCGCTGCCCACGGGCTGTCGAAGTGCTTGCCGAACGGGAGACGCTCCCGCCTGGACGCAGTCCTGGCAATATGGCCAGACAAAGCGGTGCGGCACGATCCGACGCATCGAGGCTGCGACTTTTCCTTTCCACAGCCTGTTCCACACCAAGTGGTCAGGTGTGTGCCATCGGCAAGGGTATGGCCTTGGTAGCCGGAACAAACCACCGCCGCTCGGAGCTCTGTATGACACCGGAGCTGAATACTCACGGTCCTTGATCTCATCCACCGGGTTTGGTCAGGCCTCACTGAACAAGCGCCAGACGACCTGCCATTGGCCGTCCCGCTGTTCCAGGAGGTAGGAGGCAACGGTGCGTGCGCCTGTCCTCGCCGGTCCGATGCGACATCGCACCATGGCCTTGCGGCCATCTAAGGAATAGCCCGGCAGCCACGTATGAACGAACCCTTTGGAGCGGGGGTAGCGTTCCTGGAAGGCCTTCCAGGTTGTGTATCGTCGTGACCGAAGAACGTCCCGCAAATCTTCGACGTGGACATTGGCACACGCCGGCGTGAAATCGGCCAGCGAAACGGAATTCTGGTTGCGCCTCATTAAGTCCTTGCGGATGTCCGGCGGGATCTTCTCCCCGCGCGAGCCAGTCCAGATCCGTTTCTCGGAGATCGTCGGAGTCCGCCATCTCGTCGCGTGGTGCAGCTCGATTGTCGTCCGCTGATCCCTTTCCCAATCGGCGACGTCATACACATCCGTGGCGTCGAGATCCGCCAGGACGATATTCAAGAGTGCGTAGTCGAGCTCGTTGTCTACGATTGCCGAGCCTGGCTCCGACGAGGTGACGACATCCTTCCTATTCGCGGCGCACCCGATCATCCCAAGGCACGCTGCGACCGTCAGCGTTCGCGATAATATGCTCATTTTTTGAACCCCGGAGTAGAATCCTACAGAATCAGCCTATTCTCTCAACATTTACAGCGTGAGTAATGGTACACCAGAAGCTGCCACGCAGGTAGGCCAGTATGTGACCTGGACCTGCTCGGATACAAGGACCTCTGCTTAACCCCGGGGTCCTCATGATACGCCCGTAGCGGTCACCCACCTCGAAGAATGGCCCTGTTCAAGCCCGGATCCTGGACGCCCACGACCAGCTACCAGACAGTTCCGAGGTATTGGGCACGAATACCCAAGGGCATCAAACTAGTCTCTGCACTGCGGCCGCGCTTCTCCGGAAGTCACGGTCGGCCAGATAGCCACGAGGGCAGGTGAACATCAAGCGACGCCGTCTGCAACCCGTTGCGGTGGAAAGGACTGTGTACTGTTCCGAGGTGGCGATGCTCTTGCTTTGATCAACACTAATCACAGCTCGCAAATTGTGGCCAAGCACGGCAGACGGCTGTCCTGGTACGGTGTGTTCGAAGGACAGAACAGGCAGGAACCACGGGGAATCAACCGTTTAAGCCTGAGTCGAGCAGATCGTTTGTGTACTATGGTTGTACAGGGTCCGCTGACGGGGAAGCCCCGTCTTGACGCGTCGTGGTGACCCCGCCTCACTACTTTCTGTTTGTGCGTATTTCGCCCGGTGCCCGTTCCGACTTGGGCGAGAGTCGTAAAAGTGCCAATGACAACAGGATTGGCCGTATCGACGAGGCCGCGGGTCCGGCACCCTCAAGGGCACAGCTCCGGAACCGTATCGAACGGGTAGCCGAATCCCTTGAACGCGTCCAGGCAGAATGTGATGTCCGTGATGTTGATCAGCAGATCCACTTCGGCCGGTTCGATGTCGCACCGGGTTTTGCCAGGCGCATCGGGCAGGTTCTTGAACTTGTCCAGGATGGAGGTGACATCCGTTGTCACATCCACGGTTCCGTTCGCCGGGCCACAGGGCGTCGTCGTACAGTTGGAAACGACATCACCCCAGACGCTCGTGTCCAGGTTGAGTTGAGCGGAGAAGTTGTCCTCCCTGGCGTTCGAGCATCCCACCGTGATCGCCTGGAGTTCGTAGGATCCTCCTGGAACGATCGCCTGGCCGTATATGTGCACGGCCTCATATTGTCCCCAATAACTGTAGTACGGTCCACACTCCAGGCCGGCGATCGCTGTTGTCGGCCAACCGGGAGCGTCCACAGCGTCATACACACCCGCGTTCTCAGAAACATGCTCCGCCGGTGCGACCCACATCTGTTGGCCGTTCAGTGCGTCAAACGGCTCAGGCAGGTCAACGAGCGTCACGCGAATCGCCTGAAGAAGATCAGGGGTTCCACCGGTGAACGAGAGAAAGCGGTTTCTCGTTCCGAGCGTATCGGCGATCGGTGCGAATTGTGTGCAGCACTCGTCGGGGATCCTATCCCCATCGGCGTCCGGCGAAAATCCGGAATCAATGTCGCAGTCGTCCGGAATGTCGTTGAAGTTGCAGTCGCGGGAGTCCCCCGCCACGTCCAGATCGCACGCGTCCGGGACACCGTTCTCGTTGCAATCGAGGCCGGGATCGAGTGAGATGTCGGTGGCGTCGTCAACCCCGTTGTTGTTGCAATCCCCCCCGTGTGCCAGGACGGCATCGAAGATTCCGTACCCCCGTACGTACGTGGGTTCGAAGGTGCCGTGCTCGATGTAGTAATCACCTGAGCGGAACAGGTACGTGCGCATCTGGTCGACGGTCCAGGTCGGATGAGCCTGGGTGAGACAGGCAATAGTGCTCGCAAGGAGCGGTACGGCGAATGACGTGCCGTTGTGTGTGCCGTAGCCCGTCGTGCCGCCGGGCGCCACGCACCAGGTATTGACGCCGCGCGCAAGGAGTTCCGGTTTGACCCGTCCGTCGGCCGATGGTCCGTCTGAACTCGTTCCAGCGATGATTCCCGTGTTCGTGACGGACCCGCACGCGAATATCTTGAAGGCATCGGCCGGTGTGTCCAGATGCAGCGTGCCCGGGTCGGTGTCGTTCCCGTTGTTTCCTGCCGAGTTGCAGACGTTCATACCGTTGGCTGTTGCCACATTCACGGCTATGGAGGTCACTGCGGTCAAGCCGTTCATGTCAGAGGGGACGTACCACGCGACATATCCCAGCGAGGAAGTCGCCACGTCGCCTCCGTTCGCCTCGATGAACTCGAGCCCGGCTACCCAGTAGTCCTCCTCCTGGCGATATTCGTCACTGTTGTCCTCGGTCTTGCAGAGGATGAACGAGGCGTCAAAAGCTCCGCCGATGTACTCTCCCGGGGCGTATGCGCCGATCTCGCTGAGCGTTTCCGTCCCATGGTGATGCTGTGTGGGCGGATCGCCCGGCTCGTAACCGACGTCAGGGTCGTCGTTTACGAAGTCCCACGCAGCCAGCACTGTCAACGGTTTCTCAGGACCGTTGAACGCGCTGTGGTATGTCTCGAAGCCGGAGTCGAGCAGTCCGACGACAACGCCCGCTCCCGTGTAGCCCAGGTCGTGCAACGCGATGAGATTGATCTGATCGAGCTGCGGCGCGGCCAGCCCGTAGTCCAAGGTACGCGAAGACGAAGTCGAGCCGCTCACATCCGGGTCCACGTGGATTTGCTGAACTTCGGACGGCTTCTCCTTGAGACCATAGTGAACCGGTTGGATGATCTTGACGAAGGGCATCTTGTCGAGGTCGCCGATCTGTGATTCGGTCGCGCGTACGCTGACGCCGTTCAGCCAGCGGCTGACGACACGGATTTCGGCACCTGTGGCTTTGATTGCGTCGACGTAAGGACTGTGAACGGGGATGTCATCGTAGTCAAACAGGTCCGAACGGGTACGGCGGTTGTGGCGACGTTGCACGGCACGCGGGCTGTAACCGGCCACGACCTCGTCGATCGCCTTGTTGTATGCCCTTGTCGAGTCGATCCCCTTGTTCTCGAAAAGGACCCAGGCGTTGACAGTGTACTCGTCGTTGCGGTCGTCCAGCATGCGTTGCAGGAGCGGGTGTACCTTGGATGACGCACGACTCTGCGCATTATCAGTTGAGAAAGGCGAAGGATCGCTGGTTAAAGCGGCATCGGCAGTCGTCCGAGTTTCGGGGACATCTTCCGCGAGCAAGGTAACGGGGCCGAAGACTAAAACTGCCGTGAAAAGCAACACCCAAAGCGAGTTGTAGGACTCAACATGCTGCCGATACATAGACAAACTCCGAAATTGCGGTTGCCGAGGAAAGTGCGCGCAACCCCCATATGCAAACCCAAGCCTTCAGCACGAATTCCCTTGCTCCCGCCGAGAGCGGACGCCCGGTGAGCTTCCCGGGGACCGGTTATGAGTCAATCGATCCCCTCCACCCTCAATACGCAATCGGCCTCAGAAATCATGCGCAGTCTTTTTGATGGGCAGCTTTGCGCGGGAATGCCTTCAACACAGATGTCCTGAATACCTTATATGTGGGACCGACTTTCCAGTCGGTCAATAGACAGGCTGGAAAGCCTGTCCGGATCGCAACCTTACGGGGGACTCGTGTCGATGATCCGGACGCGCGTCGTGCCTTGGCCGTGGTCGCTGTCCAATATGTAGGTGTGGAATTTGGGGAGGACAGTCTCGAAAGTCTGCAACAGCCGACGTTTCTCATAGACGGCCGGGCTTTTCAAGTATTCGGGAAGTACACTTAGGAACCTACCCGCCTCACCTCGGGCACGGCTTAGACGTGACTGCTCATACCCCAGTGCTTCCTCGTGAATCTGTGCAGCCTCGCCGCGAGCACGCGAAAGGATGCGGTTTCTTTCGGCGTAAGCACGTTCTATGGCGCGCTCGCCGTCCTTCTTGGCGCCGACTACGTCTTGGAAGACGGCGATGATGGCCTTGGGTGGATCGATTGCCTCCAGATGAGTTGCCACCAGCCGAACACCGCTATCGTATTCATTCAGACGCGTCTGAGACTTCGTCAACACCTCCAATTGAATCGCAGTTTTTGCGGTGGTTAGTGCTTCGTCCACCGGTAATCCCGCCAGGGCTTCGATCAGGACGGCTTGCACGGTGTTCTTGACGAGGCGATCCGGATCGGCCACACCGAACAAGTACCTGGCGGGATCCGATACCTGATACTGCGCGACCACGGTCGCCTTGAGGATGTTGACATCACCGGTCAACAAGTCACTCGGCAAACCGGCCTCGATTGCTTCCAGTCCTTCAGTCTCGATCGCCGCGCGCTGTTCGGGAGTCAGCCCTACGTAAACCCGGCGGACCTCGGTTGTTTTGGGGCAATCGACCTTGCAGAACGGCCACGGCAACGCGTAGTTGATGCCCGGGGGAATTCTCCGATGAGTCTCCGGAGCATGGCCCAGGACTCGCACAACCGCGCGCTCGTCGGGTTCTACCACGTAGATTCCCGAAGCGAAGTAAGCGGCCACGATGGCCGGAGCGGCAATGAACATCCATTTGTGGTGCGCGCGCATGGTTGTGACCTATTGGCCGTCGGTTGCCTTGATCATCGAGCCCGCCGGTGCAGGTGAGTCTTCGCGTTCGGTTGACGCGGGTGATGGTGTCTCGGACGTTGATGACCGCAGTTTCGACTGTCGGTTCAGCAGCCGCAGGAAATGGCTATCCGCCGAAAGAACCGCCACCGTGCCCTCATTGAGGGTCTTTTCGTATGCCTCGAGTGTGCGCAGGAAGTCGTAGAACTCGGGATCCTGACCGTAGGCCTCAGCGTAGATTCGAGCGGCTTCCGCGTCCGCACGGCCTCGAATCTGCTCAGCCTCCTCGAACGCTTTTGCAAGGATTTCCTCTCGTTGTCTCTCGGCCGTGGCGCGAACGCCGGTTGCCAACTCCTCTCCCTCGGCGCGATACCGTGCGGCTATGGTTTCACGTTCGGCCCGCATGCGTTCGAAGACGTTTCGCCGGTTCTGTCTCGGGAAGTTGAGTCGCTGAATCTTTATGTCTACGATTTCGATTCCGTAGGCTTCCTCCACCCGTTTACTGCACGAGGCGCGAATGGAATCGAGAAACTCACCCCAGCGGCGCCGGTCGGGATCGTCCGAAACCAGGACCGAGAAGTCGTGCCGTCCCAGTGTGGCTCCCAACTCCGCCACGATGACGTCACCGAGCCGGGCTTCCGCACTTGCCCGGTCCCCCATGGATTCGAGAAAGCTCAGGATGGCCGTCTCGTCACGTTTGATTCGCCAGCAGGCGTAGGTCGTCACGACGATGTTCTTGCCTATGCCTGACTGCTCGTCTTGTGTGAGGTACTCCCTGTCGGGCTCGTTCGGACCCGGGTTCTCGAGGACCATCAACCGGTTGTCGAACCGTACGAGAGTGTCGACGGGCCAGGGATACTTCGCGTAGAGACCCGGCTGGATGATCGAACGCACAGGATGACCGAAGCGAAGGTGAACGGCGTATTCTGTCTCATCGACGATGAACAGGCATGTTGCCGCAAGACCGATTATCCCGATCACGAAGATCAGTAGTGTCGCGGTCCGCATCACGCAATCCTCCTATCCGCGCGGCGCATGACTCATGTGCCGGGTACCAATCGTGGCATTCTGCCGGCGTCCGGCTCCAGGAACCAGATTTCCAACTCACTCGTGTCCGTCGAGGGTGGTTTTATGTACTTCTTCAGCTTCGGCCACACCTCTTCCAGCGTCACGAACTCCAACCGTTGGCGCATGATCTCGGGTGATGTGGCATAGGCCCGCAGCAATGAGAGGAAACGATCGGCTTCACCGACTGCCATCGATACCGTTCTTGCTGCGTATCCCTCCGCTTCGGCGACGGCGGTTGTCGCTTCGCCGCGTGCCTTGGGTAGCAGTCGTGCTTCGACCCCACGCGCCCGGTTGATCTGTGTGGAGCGGTCCTCCAACGCACTGGCCACATCACGAAAAGCGGCGTGCACTTCGGGTGGAGCATGTGTGTCGATGAAGCGAAACGAGTGGATTCGGATGCCGCTCACATAGTCTTCCAGCCGGCTCTGCGCGAGTCGTTCGATGCGCTCCTCGAACCACCGGCGGTCGGTCGTGAAAACGGTGTTGATGGACGCGCCGCCGAGCATCTCGCGAGCAGCCCCCAGAGCGGCATTTCTCACCAACTCCTCCCGGTCGGCCACGCCGTACTGGAAGCGGATGATTCCGTCCTCCTTTACCCCCCAATGCACTGCCATCTTGATGTCGGCGATGTTCTCATCACCGATCAGGCTCCACGACTCGGTTTGTGCGGGCTCGTCGGTCTGGGTCGATTCCGGCTCCGTGTAGAAGCCTATCAGCAACCGACGTACACGTTGCACGTCCACACGGTCCATACGTTCGATAGGATATGGGAGTGCGTAGTGCAGACCGGGTGGCACTTCCGTCTGGCGAATCGCACCGAAACGAAGGACGATCCCGGACTCGCCCGGACGGATCGTGTAGAAACCGGATGCAGCGTATGCCATCGCCACGACTATCAACCCGGTGATGCCGACTGTCCGTCCCGACACCTCGAAGGGCGAGCGATCACTCAGCCATGCGGCCATCCGTTGGGCGTATCCCAGTCTCCGGGCGCTGGCCAAGCCGTTGGCTAGAAAGAGGATCGCGCCGGTCGTCTTGAGCCACGATGGGAAGAACGGTTCGTCAAGGACGCGGATGTCGAGGTTCAAGTCGGCATTCGTGACCATGCCGTTCAGGATGCCTCCCATTACCAAGGCCACCGCGACGATCGTGCACAGATAGATGATCACCGTTCTGCGGCCCAGGAGACGGGTCAGCACACCGACAGAGCCGATGTTAGTGGCGGGTCCCACAAGGAGCAGCACGAGCGCCGCGCCGGGATTCAGCCCTCCCTGCAGCATCAGCACTGCGGCGATCGGTGTCGATGCCTCCGCGCAAACGTACAGCGGTATGCCGATGACAACCATCAGCAGCATCGATTGCACCGATCCGCCGAGAATTGTGGTGAGCACGTCGGGTGGCAAGCAAGCCTGGATGACGGCCGCCGCCACGATCCCGATGAGGATCCACAAGAAGATTTCGTCGAACAGGTCTACAAATGCGTAGCGGAGGTTAGACCAGATCTTCCGAACGACCGTGTCCGAACCGGGTTGATCACTCGCATCGTCGAGGCCGCAGTTGCCGCACGATTCAGCTGCTCCGGAGCACGTATCGGGCGCCTCCTCTTCGGGAGTCGGTGCTACGGGATCTGGGGCAGGTCGGCGTCGTTCGAGCATGTTCTCCGTCAGCCCGGCCACGATGGCGGTCACGCACGCGGCAATCGGGCGGTAGATCGCCATCAAGGGTCCCAGGAGGGCGTAAGTGATCATGATCGATGTGAAGCTGGTCTCAGGCGTGGAGATTAGGAACGAGAGTGTGGCACCCTTGCTCGCCCCCTTCTGCCGTAGCGTCACGGCAGCCGGCAGCACGCTGCACGAGCACAGAGGCAGGGGCAAGCCTATCAGGGCGGCCAGGGCCACGGAACGCTTCCTCGTTCCGCTGAGGAAGCGTATGACGGAGTCACCGGAAATCACAGCCTGAAGCAGCCCGGCTATCCCGAAACCGATCAGGATGAAGATCGCGGATTCACAGAGGATGTTCCACGCTGCCGTTACCACAAGTGGACTCTTCGACTCAAGTCGTCGGTTTTGACCAGCATATCATACTGGACCACTCGGACCGGACATATACGTAAGCATTTTGCATTCCATAATCCGGTCTTATCGCGGAAGCTACCGTACGCCGTGCGTCCGGTTTGTCCAGCACACCCAACGCTGCAATACCGATCGGGGTCCGTGAAAGAATCGGCGGATGCCGAAGCGTGCTGTGGGTCCGCCGTGCTCACAGGTACCTCGTCATGAGTGAGTGGGTGACTTCGTCGACGTTCTCGACCGTGATGCCGAGTTGATGCATCGCATCCTCAGCCGCCGAAACGCGGTTAGAGTCCTTCAAATCGGGAAGACGCCGAAAAATACCCAGCCTTCGTCCGACCTGGAAGAGCCTCTGTTTCTCCGGGGCCATGGCCAGGAAGGCGCGGGGAATCTCCAGCAGGCGCTGCTTGTCCTCGGGAAGTCTTCCGTCGATGTCCTCGAACAGGTTGAGGATGTGATCGCTCCTGATAGCCGAGGTTATCCCGTCGAGGTGTTCGAGGAATGTAACGAGTTCCTGCGCCACTTCCAAATCGGTACAGCGACTGAACCTTCCTTCCTGGGCTTCTTGGTGCAGTGGAACGTGTGGTGGGATGGCCAGGGATCGAATGCGTATGAAGTCGGGGTCGATCCGGTTCAGGGCGTCAGCCGTCTCGATCGCGTGGCGCTCGGAGAGTTCCTTTCCACCCAAGCCAGGCATGACGTACTCCGACAGTTCCAAGCCGGCCTTTTTCACCTTCACACCAGCCGTAATGTGCTTTTCCTTTGTGGCACCTTTCCGTACCCTCGCAAGCACGTCGTCACAGCCGGATTCGAGCCCGATGTGGATGCGGTTCAGTCCGGCCTCTGCGATGGCCTTCAGGTCTTCGTCTTTCTTCGTAGCGATCGTTTGCGAGCGTGCGTAGGACGTGATCCGTTCTATCATCGGGAATCGCGATTTGAGGTGATTGAGGATTGCAACCACCTGCGAGGCCTTTAGGGCGAGGGAGTTTGCATCCTGCAGGAAGGCGGACTTCATCCGACCCGAGCGCACCCAGTGCAACGCCGCCGAGAAGGCATCCTGGTCGTCAGGCGCGGTGTCTCCCCAAAGTGTATGGATATTCGACACGGAGACGCGCCCCGACGAATCCCTCACACTCAGCACTCGCTCTACCTGCCTGTGAACGGCGTCGATGTCCCGTTTGACGTGCTCGACCGGGCGAATCGAGAACTTTGTCCCTTTGTAGACCGGGCAGAACGTGCAGCGATTCCACGGGCAGTTCCTCGTCACACGGATCAGCAGGCTCCGCGCCTCGCTCGGAGGCCGAATAGGCCCCTGCTCGAAACCGGCGTACGCCTCGACGTCTACGCATCGTTTACCCATGACTTTCGTTCACAGCCGCCTCGGGTTCGCGCTACAGTTCTCTGAGCGACTCCTGAATACCCTTGTGGATCTCATACCAGAAGCCCAGGGCGGCTTCCTGTTTATCCGCTTTGAAGCGATCGAGCCAGCCGGCAAGATCGGGGTCGGAGTCACCGTCGACCGTCCGCTTTCGCTCGAGGAACGTATGGACATAATCGACGGTGCGCTGCGTTTCCCAGACCACGGAAGCGTTTCTGCTGTTGATGCGACCGGCCATGATCGCTACACTCTCGAGGAATTCGTCCTTGAGACCGTACAACGACCCGATGATCTCGGGGACCATTCCCTCCGCCCACGCCCGGTGGAACCTGCACATGCCCATGTTGTCGATAACAAGTTCCGTTTTGAGATGCTCGGCGTTTCGGCGTCCGAGCTCACGAGGCGGAAGGTAGTCGTTGCCGTAGTACATGTAGTACTTGCCCATAATCGCCATGGGCGAGACTGCTCCGGGTGTCCAGTATTGGTTCGGGACCATCCAACCTTTGCGTCCGAATGCCGTGTATACGAACGGTTCGATGACCCCCCTTCCCTTGTCGCGCGCGAGGTGTCGGGCGAATCGGCGAGCCCCCTGCCTCAGATCGACGATACCCCGCCTGTGGATCATCGAGTCGAGCAATGCCACGCCGATGTCGGCGTTGTGCATGGAATCCGACACGACATCGAAACCCTCCGGGCAAAAGACGGGGATCTGCTCGACACCCAGATCCTCCGGCGTGAGCAGGCGTTCGCTCAGGCACTCCATCAGCCATGCCACGACACCGCCGGCCGATATGGCGTCGAATCCCAGGATGTCGGCATGGTGTGTCAGTTTCTCCGCCGCCCGTTGATCGAACACCCCGGAGAGAGGTCCCATGGTCTGGTACGGTTCATAATCCTTCTTGAACTCTCCGTGCGTCTTCTTACAGACGGCGACGCAAGGTTCGCCGCAAGTGTGTTGGCTCTTGGTCTTGATCGTCTCTTCGTTGAATTGCCTCAGATAGTGGTTGATTATGAAACTCTCATGGAGCGCAAGGCGATCGTCCTCCGTCGCGTACATGCTGCGATAGTTGAACGAGAGCATCCTCCCGGCGAGCGTGGCATAGTTTACTCCGAACGTTCCTCCGGTTTGGAACCGCGGCTCGAAGCGGTACTTGGTGGTGGCCTCGAAGTCCTTGGCGGCCACCTTCTTCTCGTACTTGTCGAGGAACCACTGGTCGGCCACCTTGCGGTCGCGGAAGTCCTCGTCGATGAACGTGCCGCCGTAGATGATCGCGGCGATGTGGTGATCTTGCAGGAGCTTGGAGCCGAAGCCCCCACGCCCGGCCCATGTGTCGACGAAGCTCAGATGCCCCTTGGTAATCGGTGCCGAACAGATGGCACCGAAATCGGTCGCCTCGGCGGCAGGTCCTACTGCCAGGATGCGCGGTGCCGTCTGATAATGCTCGCCGAGAAGGTCTAAAACGTGGTCCATCAGTGCGTACACGCCGCCGCGACCCTCCGACCAGATCCGGGGCAGGTCGACCGCGTGCAACTTGACCTGGATCTCCTCGCCTCCCGCCCGGTTCAGGTAAAGGATGGACGGCGTCGCGGCTTTGCCCACGATCGACAGCATGTTGAGGCCGAGGTTGTCGAACACGAGTGCCGCACCACCCATGGTCGAGACGTAGAAGCCACCCCAGCAGGGCGAGAAGCCCGTGACGATCAGTCGGTTCGATCCGGGAATGATCGAGCCGGCCAACAGACCTGCGCCGATGTTCAGCGATCGATGTCGGCCCGCAAGATGAAGCCCCAGATCGACGGGGCCGAAGAAAGGGCGACCGACCGGGAAACGCTCCGTTTTGTAGAATCCCGAAGTCGCGTCGACAAACAAGACTTTTTGCTGGCTGTCCATCGATACACCTCCTTGTGGCCGGGATTATAGCGGTGCGGGCGGAATACTTGTAGACCAAGCCCATCTCATGCATGCGATGCGGCACGACCCGCTTCTTCGAAGGCACGAATAGGCTGGGAAGGCTGTTGTCTCGCCGGCAACACGGAGTCGCCTGTCCCGTTGGGAGTTTCACCTGCCATCATCACCCTTGGCGGGTCAACGCCCCGCGTTACGTGTTCCGTCCGGAAGCACGACGACGGGGACTCTGACGATTCGTGCCACAGACTTGCCGTTTGAGTCGATGTCGAGGGAAACGTACCGGCACGACACACCCTTGCCGCCGGCCCGTCGGAGAGTAGAATCCCCGAGATCAGTTCGCCGTTTTTGTGCAGATTTGGGCGCGCGGTTCTTCCGGGAGCCACAGGTTGTAGACGGGATGATTGGCACGCCGAACAGACTTAATGGTGTGGAATCCCGGTCGGTCGCACGCGACCTCAGTTCAACCACGGGCTAGTGTCATGCATACTGCACTTCTGGCTACGTACACGCATCCGGTTGCCCTCGGGCTTCGGTACATCTCTGCCTATCTCAAGACCCATGGGCAGCAGGTGACCATGTTCTTCATGCGCTCCAAGCGGGACACCGCCGAGGCCGACTTCTCGCCTGCGCTCCTGGCGGAACTCACGGAGCGTTTGCGAGATGTGGGGCTGATCGGGATGTCGTTGATGACCAACACCTTCCACCGAGCCTGCCGATTGACCGATGCGATTCGCGATGCGGGCATCCGAGCCCCGATCATCTGGGGCGGTCCCCATCCGAGCTTGGCCACCAAGGAGTCCGTCGAGAAAGCCGACATGGTTTGCCTCGGCGAGGGCGAGGAGCCGATGCTTCAGGTTGTCGAGGCGCTGGAGTCCGGCAAGGATCCGAGGACCGCCGGGAGCCTGGCTTTCCGGCGAAATGGCCAGATCGTCAAAACACCGGTCATTCCGCTCGTCGATGAGCTTGACGGGCTGCCGTTCCCGGATTTTGACGTTAACAGCCATTGGGTGGCGATGGGAGACCATTTCGAGAAGGCCACGCCCGGAACGCTCCGTGGAGCCCTTCACCGCTATCGGATCGAGACGACGCGCGGTTGCCCGTGCTCCTGTACGTTCTGCACAAACACGGCCATGGCGAACCTGTACGGCGGGAAAGGAAAGTGGGTCCGAAAGCGGTCGAACGAGAATGTCATCCGTGAGCTGGAGTCGATCCGAGCACGTTTTCCGACGGTCGAGGCCGTCAACATCATCGATGATCTCTTCTTTATCCGAAGCAAAGCGGAGATGGAGGAATTCAGCCGGCTCTACGAATCTCGCGTCAACCTTCCTCTCGAACTCGATGCTCATCCCAACGTCATCAACGAGACGAAGCTACAGGCGTTGGCCAAGCTCCCCGTTGCCCTCGTCAGCATGGGTATTCAGAGCGGGTCGCGTGAGACGCTGCGGGAGACCTACCATCGACCGACCGACCTCGAGCGGATCGTGGAAGGCATCAACCTCCTGGCCGATCGTAAGATCCCGGCCGAGTACCATTATCTGGTGAACAATCCGTTCGAGTCAGACCGCAGTCGGATCGAGACGCTCCGCTTTGCGGCGACGCATCATCGAGGTCCCGCGATCCTCCGTGTTTTTCCGTTGCAGTTCTATCCGGGCACGCCCCTGTACGATCGAGCACGGCGCGAGGGCCTGATCGAGGACCGGCATGAAAGTGCCTACCGATTCACGTATACCGGCAAGACGCATCTCCTGGGCTCCGGTTATCTCGATATCTGGCTTCGTGTCGTGTTGAACCTCCGCAACGCCGGTGTGCCCAGGTCCATCGTCCATCGTTTGGTCGATGTGGTCACGTACCCGCTCGTCCGGCGTGTCTTGGACCGACAGTGGTTCGCCCCACTCGCGTTCGGCATCTACCGTGTGGGACGGTTCATCACGCACAAATTGATTTACCAGCCGTTCGTCCGCCCGTTCCGCCGCTTGCGTCGCAAGGGGCGGCGCGGACAAGTTGGTCATGCCCACCAGAAGGGAGCACGAAGGGAACGGTCGGGCGCGGCGGCTTGAGAGACAGGGGACGCAGCCTCGGGAGACCGGTGAGCCGCAGGCGCAGAGAGGATGTCCCCGGCGAGGCGCCCCTCGCGTCGCTCAGTCTGCGTGCAGCTCCACGATGTCACCATCGTGCAGCACGTGATCGAGGTGGATGTTCTGGCCGTCCGCGAGGTCATCCCCCCACCCGCGGGCGGACCGGATCTTGCGATCGTGTCCCCGGTAGACCTTGCGGGCAAGTTCGTGGACGTCGCTGCCCGCCGACAGCACGAACGGCTCCTCCAAGTCGGGCTTATGGCCGGGTGGCTTGGCGTAAATGCGGATCACACGGATCAGGTTGAAGAACAGCTCGGGCAACCGGGCCATACTTTCCGGGTCGGAGGCTGAAATGGGTTCGATCCGAACGCGTGCGCCGAACAACTCGCGGACCATTTCCAGGTTGTCGGTCGCTCCTGCAAAATCGATCTTGTTTGCGAATACGAGCCCGGGGACTTTCAACGCGCCCCCTGGCTCCTGCGGAAGTTGCCGAGGCCCATCGACCAACTCGATGTTACGTTCGGCCAGATGGTTCAGGCAGGTCTCGATATCCTCGAGGACGGTGTCGCTCGATACGTCCGCGACGACGATCAGCGCGTCCGCCGAACGCCACAGACCGGGGAAGCCGGGTGGAACATGCTCGGCCGTTACGGGCGGCGTGTCGATCACCTGAATCTGGATGTCTTCGTAGGACACGCTTCCGGGAAGCGGGCTGGGCGTGCCGTAAGGGAAATCCGTGATCTTGACGTGCGCCTTGCTCAAACCGCCTACTATGGACGACTTGCCGACGTTGGGTGTACCGATCAGGACAATTTGCCCGGCCCCGGTCTTGGGGATGTAGAACGGGTCAACCTGTGAGGTTCCCTTTTTCCCGCCCTTTTGAATGGCCTTTCGCGCGGCGGAGAGTTTCTTCTTGAGTTCGGCCTGGAGCTTCTCTGAGGCTTTGTGCTTGGGCAGCTCGCGCCACATATCCTCGAGCGCGGCGAGCTTGTCCTCGGGGGTCTTGGCCGCACGATACCGTTCGTCGGCCTCGTGATACATGGGTGTCAAGTTCACAGCCATGGGACGCGCCGATTATAGCGACACGGTCACGGGATGCGACAGGAAATGGAGGCGTGCCGCGTGATGGGGTGTGACCATATTTTGTGGCATCGTGTCATTCTGTCGTCCTACTGAGATTGCAGCGGCCTGCGTCCTCGCAGGCCGTTTTCCCGGGCCAGTGCTATTGCGTACGACGGCCGGCGGGGACGCCAGCCGCTACAGAGCGACACGAATTATTCGCATGTGCCTCAGAGAATGGCCGCACCCCGCGTGATGGGCCGGGTCAGACGCGGCCCCGCGGCGTCGAAACAGCTTCTTGATCGACCGCCGAACCGCTTATTTGGGCGCACTTCTCACGGCAAAGCATGCGCATCGCTTCCGTCCCAATCGACTGCGCCGAGGCCCGCGATATGCCTGCCGGGGTGGCGCAGTCGCTCCCTTAGGTTCTTGCGGTTATGCAAGGCGCCGGCAGAAAGCAAATTACAGCTGTTACTCGGGATCCTCCTTCCGGTCGGCTCGTGAGTTTGCGTCTTCCGACAAGTCCAACGCCAGAATGTGCTTTCGATCGCGTACGTAGAGCTTAGTCGAGACAAGCGTAGGCAGCGTCCAGGAAATCGGTTCGGTCACTCGAGCCGTGGCGAGCACCTCCAGCTTCTCGGGTGAGACTTTCGCCATCGTCAGTTTGTCGTCCTGGTCGAGAAACAGGAGCTTCCCGTCAGCGTACAGGCATTGCGCCATGTGAAAGCCGCGCAGCCGCCACTTGATTTCACCAGTCCGCCAGTTGAAGGCCGTCAGCAACGACGTGTTGTGGCCGCCGGCGGATCCGTAGATGAAGTCGTCGAGGCGCACCTGCGTCCAGCACGATGCGCGCAGCTTGGGCTTGAACCAGACCCGCTTGGCCTCCAAGGTGTCGCCCGCCCGCGCGACTTCGAGCAGCCGCCCTCCACCAGTCGCGAACTGGGTGGGGACCCAGAGGTGGCTGTCGTCGCACTTGACCACCGGCGTCAGGTGGTTTCCGTTGATGACCGGAAGCACGAACCCCCACAATCGCCGGCCCGTTGAGGGATCGAGCCCGATTACCTCTTCCGGTGAGTAGAAGATGTACTGGTCCTGCCCAGTGAATTCCGTAATCGTGGCCTGGGCGTAGCTCACGCCACCCGGGTCGCTCTTCCACACGATCGACCCGTCATCCGGGCGCAGCGCGATCACACCGGTCTTGTCACCGCCGACCTGCACGATGACGGTGCTCTTGTAATGGAGCGGGCTGGAGGAGTAGCCATATTCCTCCTGGCGTTTCCGCCGCCCGAATTCCACCGGCAGATCGTGCCCCCAGAGCAGCTTACCGCTCGCGATGTCAAGGCAGAGCACGTGGCCGTCGATACCGACGCCCACGATCCGGTCGCCGATGATCAGCGGTGTGGCGTTGGGTCCGTGTCCGAACTGCCGGGACATTTCAGGCCAGATCTTGCGCGAGTAACGGTGCTCCCAGTTTGTTCCACCCGTTTGGGCGTCCAATGAGACCACGACACCACTGTCACCATCGCGGTACATGGTGAAGAGTTGGCCGCCTTTGTAGAGGATCGAGGAGTACCCATCGCCCAGCGGACGCTTCCACAATTGGCTTGGC
>JAUXGE010000114.1 GCA_030622435.1 Planctomycetota bacterium | reverse complement strand
CGACAACGACACGACGTTACGAATGGGGGGACGGCGGAATGTGTTCTGGTCCCACGGGACACTTTTCCTTTGCGGGCGACCCACCGAAAACGTAGGTCCTCATAACGCCTCTGGGGAGATAGGCGTTGCGGGGACTAGCGAGTTCGGTGGGTTGCCGCTTTTTTGGGGGCGTCACGCGGGCTCTCCTCCTCGCAACCCTGCACCAGCTCGCGCCGCACTACATCCTTCGATAGGGCTTATTCCGAGCTGCGTTCCGTTTTCCGTGGTGCCCCTCGCCTCGAGCCAGACCGTTTCCGCCCATCATGCCATTAGGAGTAGGCTGCGTCCTGTAGAGCGGATTATTCAAACCGCGGAGAGCGCCAAGAGCGCAGAGAAGTGTTGGAAAAGGAATTATCACGGAATCGGAGGCCTTCCCGTTCCGACAGTGTATAAACGACTTGGCTCATCGCTACCGCCATCCCTCTTGTTTCTCCGCGATCTCCGCGTGTTCCGCGGTTAATAATGTGGGCTAGGATGGGATTCCTCATTGTCCGGCCTGTTCGATCAGCTCTCTCAATGACGGTTTCACGTACATTGTCTCGAGTCCGGGGAGATCTGCGAGATCGGTGACGCATCGTTCCAGTTGCGTTGCCGGGTCGGCGTCGAGGTCGAAGAAGGCGGTTCTTCGATCTCGGATTGTGCAGATACCGCCGCCAGCGCCCCCGAGGTGCTCCCGCCGGACCTCGAAATCCAGCCGTTCCAACAGGTCCATCAGATCTCCGATGTGGGTTGTCGCGTCCATACTGGGTGTTGCCTCTTCAAGCGTTAGGATCGCCACGACCGATACTTCCGAACTGAGAGTGGTACACGATAACAGAGTCGGAGCCAGCACCCAAATGGGAAGAAAACCAACGCTGCGCGTATCCCCGTCCGAGGCGGCGACCGCAACAGTCGAACCTGCAGCGACAGTCGCGCCCGAACACGCGCTCGAGAAGCAGCTTGTCGGGCTCCAGAATCAGTTCGATCTGCTGAAGGCGCAGATCCGCCAGGCGCAGCAGCTTGCGGGCCTCGGGACGGCTGCCGCGATGATTGCGCACGAAGTCAGCAACCTGCTCACACCGATCCTCTCATATACGAGTGTCGCGATCGAGTCGGACGACGTCGAGCTTCAGAAGAAGGCACTTGCCGTCACGATAAAGAATGTACGGATGTTGATCGCGATGTCGGATCGCGTGCTGGAGATCAGTGCGGCCAAGCCGGCGGAGCGCGAATCCGTCGGCGTGAGGCTAGCGGCCGAGGATGCAGTGGCCAGTATGTGCAGGGATCTTTCAAAGGACGGAATCCGGCTTTCGCTGAATGTGGATGATTCGGTCATGGTCTGGGCCGATGCTCTGCAGCTACGACAGATATTCTTCAACCTGTTTCTCAATGCGCGCCAGGCCATGTCGTCCGAGCACTCGGGCGGGCTGACCGTTTCGGCTGAGCCGGAATGTGAGCGTGTTGTCATCCATGTGAGGAACACGGGTGACCCCATCCCTACAGAGCGTCTGCCGCACATCTTCGATCCGTTCGAGAGTACGAAAACCGCCGAGGCTAACGAACGGAGCCGTTGCAGCGGGCTGGGGCTGGCGCTCTGCCGCGATCTCGTCGAGGAGAATGGCGGTACGATCAATGTGACCAGCGATGAGGAGACGGGCACGACGTTCACGATTATCCTGCCGCAGAACGGCTCGATCGAGGGATAGAAGCCCGCCCACCGAGGCCGGGAAGAACACTACCTGCGTTTCTTGCCACCACAGAGCCCGCGCTGAACCCGCCGGGGAACCCATCCTTCGCTCACGGTGTGCGTTCGTTGCTGTGCGAGGTTCTGAACGCAGGGTGGGGAACCGATCGGGAATGCGGACGGTACGTGAAGTGAGGAATCTGTTCCAGGGGTTGCAGGGCCGTGACCAGCGGATATCCTGCGATGTGCGCGGATCATGCCAAACGAAGAGCAAACCTGGTCGCCCGAGCTTCTGGATGCCCCCCACGACGTGCCGGACAAGGCCGGACGCGTCCGGCGGATGTTCAACAGCATCGCCCCACGCTACGAGCTGATCAACTCGGTGTTCAGCGCGGGACGTGACGCGGCGTGGCGTCGTAAGGCGGTGGAACTTGCCGGGACCGGCTGCCACGACGACGTGCTCGATATCGGGTGCGGCACGGGCGATTTCGCGCGTGCATTTGCGTCGTCCGGTGCCCGGACGGTGGTCGGTTGTGACTTTGCCCATGAGATGCTGATTCGAGCTGCGCGCTCGAACGCACAGAGACCAGCCCATCGGACCGTCGTGGGTCGCCAATGTGAGCAACGTGGACGCGGTGAGGGGGGGCAATCCGGATCTGCCGGTGCCAAGATGGAGACCGGCGCACCTGGGCGAGTATGTCCCGTCCACTTGGCGTCCAAGCGGGAATCCGGCATGGTTCACTGGTGCGAGGCGGACGCGCTGTATCTTCCGTTTCGGTCGGGGTGCTTCTCGATCACGTCCTGCGCCTTCAGTGTCCGCAACTTCTCGGACCTCGATGCGGGGCTGGCGGAGATGTTTCGCGTTCTGAAGCCTGGCGGGCGGGCGGTGATCCTTGAGTTTACACGCCCTCGCAACCGGCTGGCCCGTTTTTTTTATGAGCTGTATTCCCGTCGTTTCATGCCGACGGCGGCCGCGCTGCTCAGCGGTGACCGATCCGGAGCCTATCGCTATTTGCCCCGCTCGGTGGTATCGTTCCTCGACGCCGAGCAAATGGGAACAAGGCTTCGCCGCGCGGGCTTTGCGCACGTGGTAGCTACGCCGCTGACGCTGGGCGTGGTGACTGTCTGCGTGGCCACGCGGGAATGACGATGGCCGATGCGAGAACGATCAACCGGGTCGAATCACGGAGTCCCGTGAGCGATGTGGGTGCTTTATCCGCCGTGGCGGGTGCCGATGCGTTGCCGGAGGTGAAGGACGTTTGGTCTCGTTCGGGTTCGCGGTATCGGATCCGGTCAATCGTCCTTCTGGCGGTGAATGTTCTTCTGTTTGCCGGGGTCGGTGGCTTTGCCCACTGGTTGCGTAGTGGGGTGCGGTTTGCTCCCGCGCTGGACGGGTATTGGGACGGCTTGTGGCAGACGTTCTTGTCCGTTCCGATGATCGGGCAGAGTGACGCCGGCGCTTCGTTGGGTGCGCTGCTGCTGACGCCGATAAGTGTTCAAGACGTTCCGATGCAGATTCCGATTGTGGGTCTGCTGATGGCGGCGCTGATCTCGATCCCGATTCTCGCATCTCTTCTGTACCGGTTCTGGTCGAGCATTCCGTTCATCGCCGTGGTGGGTTTCCTAGCGGTGATGCCGTGGTTGGCGGTGGCGCTTCTCGCTTCGTGCATCATCGTCTCGGGGCGGCGGCTGCGAACACGTTTCCGTTTCGTTTCGGCTTTGCTGGGTCTTCTGCCGCCGGTGTTGTATCTGATTCTTGCCTGGTACGGGACGACGGATCTGTTGGCGGGGCGGATCGATCCCGTGGATCGGATGAAGTTCATCGCGCCGTGGGTCCTGGCAATCGTCGCGGCGGCGGTCGTGTTCGCGGTTGTCCTTGCGATAGCCAAGCTGGTGGACTATCGCCCGGGTGCGATCACGCCTCTGCTGGCGATCATGTTCGGTTTGCCGGTCGCGCTGTTCGAGTTCCACGTGGGTCGGGACGAGTTGTACTACCGTCTGTTGGAGGCTCGCAACGATAGTCAATTCGCCGACGAATACACATCGGCACCGCTGGAACAGATGGTTCGGGAAGCGTGGGAGCGCCATCCATCTCCGCGGCCAAGCAAGGCGGCAATCCGTGAACAGATGGAGACCCGCTGGTTGTTCGAGTTGGCCCCTGATATCTCGCCGACGCGGTCTGCCCTGGCTCGTTATCAGGCGGAACTGGTCGATGAATGCGATCGCTTTCTGAGAAACTTTCCGCAGAGTCGGTATGCTCCGAACGCCTTGTTCATCAAGGCTCGCGCGCTCGACATGCGTGTGGACCCCGGCGAATTCCGTCGGACGAAATGGATCAGGTACTACAGTTGTTTCCCGAGCCCGGCATCGCGTGAGCCGTGGCGAATGCTCGTGGAGAATCATGCAGACAGCGTGCTCGGTGCGGTTGCGCTTCTGAGGCTTGCCCAGCTCGAAGCACGGGACGGCGATGTTGAAAGGGCTATTGCCAAGCTCGAGATCCTTTCCATGCGATTTGGCACCGGCTCTCGAGGCGGTGACACGGCGGAGTCGCAGTCGGGATCGCTGAAGGACGTATTGGCTCGAGGAACCGCCGAGTCCAGCCTGGGTATTCCGATGGAGCGTGTGCTGCTGGAGGCCCGCCGCCTTTACGATCTGCTATCCGCCAATCGTGATCCGCTATACGGATACGATCCGATCAGCGGACCGAGGCGATCGTCGGGTCCTTTTCCTTTCGGTTTGATGGATCTCGATCCGCGTCACGCAAGTTACGTCGACAACCTGCGACGACTCGAGGCCCGGTACGTGAACTGCCAGATTGAAGATAACATCGAACTCGAGATCGCCAAGTCGAGCGATTCGGTTGCCGTGAAGATCGAGCGACTGGAGCGATGCCTGGAACGGTTCCCGAACCGCGATCAGGTGCCCGAGGCATTGTTTCGGCTGGGAGCTGCGCTGAAGGTCTGCGATCAACCCGGACGCAGCGAGGCGGTGTTCGCACGGTTGGCGCGCGACTACCCGACTTCCATCTGGAACGAGCAAGCGATGAGGTACATGCCGCGGCGGACCGCTCGCGCCGGTTCGTGGGGATGGCCTGACGCAGCAGGAGCTGCGACTGGTGATGAGCGATGATTAAGCGGGGTGGAAACGGACGAATCGTCGTTGGCGTGACGGGGGCCAGCGGGGCCGCGTACGCGCGTCGTCTGATCGAATGCCTCTGCGGTGGGGGGATCGATGTGCACCTGATCGTCAGCCCGAACGGACAGCGGCTCTTGCGCGAGGAGCTGGGGGTCTCCGAGGTGTCGTCCGAGGCACTGTTTGGACGCGAGTCGAAGCGTTTGATCCGGCATGCGTACGCCGATGTCGGTGCCGAGATCGGAAGCGGCAGCTTCCCGACGGACGGCATGATCATTTGCCCGTGCAGTTCCAACACTCTCGCTTCGATCGCGTCCGGTCTTGCGGATAACCTGCTGCATCGCGCTGCGGCCGTAACGCTTAAAGAGCGGCGACCGTTGGTCGTGGTGCCGCGCGAGATGCCCGTGAGCCGGATCGATCTGCTCAATGCGTTGCGGTTGACAGAGGCGGGCGCGGTAGTCTGCCCGGCCTCACCCGGTTTCTACATGAAGCCCGACACGATTGCCGACCTGGTGGATTTCGTGGTGGGCAGGGTGCTGGATCTCGTGGGCGTGTGTCATTCTCTCGACACGCGGTGGTCTGATAGACTGGAGGCGTCCGGACGGTTTCAGGAAGATGCGGGGAATCAGTGAGAACCTCACTTGCCTCAATGCTGGCCTGGGCCGACATGGTCAAGCTCTCACACTCCGTCTTTGCGCTGCCGTTTGCGCTGATGGCCGCGTTTCTGGCGGGGCGTCACATCGAGGGTCGCGGCTGGCCGTATTGGGGGCAACTCGTCTTGATCCTTGTTTGTATGGTGTCGGCGCGCAGCGTGGCTATGACATTCAACCGGATTGTGGATGCCCAGATTGACGCCCGCAATCCTCGCACGGCACAGAGGCCTCTCCCGGCAGGTAGGCTGACGTTTGTTGCTGCATGGTTGATGCTGGGGATATCAGCAGTGACGTTCGCGATCGGCTGTCTCGGATTCCATTTCTTCTTTGACAACACGTGGCCGATCGTGCTCTCGGGACCGGTCCTGCTGTATCTATGTGGTTACTCTTTCACAAAGCGATTCACCCGGTGGTCCCACTACTACCTGGGCTTGGCGCTGGGATTATCGCCTGCGGCTGCATGGCTGGCGGTTGATCCGTCATCGCTGGGATGGCCCGTCGTGCTGCTGATGATCACGGTTACCTGCTGGGTGGGGGGGTTCGATATAATCTATTCCTGCCAGGACATAGGCGTGGATCGTCGGGACCGGTTGCACAGTCTACCTTCCCGATTGGGACCGGCGGCGGCCTTGTGGATCGCTCGCAGCTCCCATTTTCTGGCGGTGGCCGGTCTGATCGCGTTGGGTTTCATGGCGGACCTGGGCTTCGTCTACGCCGCCGGAGTCGTGCTGGTCGTCGTTCTGTTGGCAGTCGAGAACAGTCTGGTCCAACCCGGCAACTACAAACGTGTGAACCTCGCGTTCTTCACGATTAACGGTGCCGTGAGTGTGGCGTTGGGCGCGCTGACGGTCTTGGATGTTCTGCTGACGCTCCCGACGGTCGTGACGTAGGAGGTTCCCTGCCCCCGTCGTACGGCAGCACGGTTTCGTGGCGCTATCAGCCTGTTGAAAAAGGATCTCTTTCTCGTGTGGCACCGGGTTCCAGCCGGTGAAAACGCGGGCTGGAAGCCCGCGCCACACCTTTTTCAACAGCCTGCTACGTCGCACGCCGTGCGTCAGTCCGGAACGATCCGGTAGACCTCGTCGTGCTCGCGCGTGTGTTCGGCGACCCGTATCCCGATCTCGTCTCCGACGTCGGCCGTCTCCACCGGCTTGCCGTCGATTTGCATGGAATCGACGTTCTGGGTGAAGTCGGAGGTGTGCCCGCGCACGTGGATTGTGTCCCCGACGGAGAGTTGACCTTCCGTCAGTTTGATGGCCGCGACCGAGGCCTTTCCAAAGTAGTGTGTGACCGTTCCGAGGAGTTGTTCCGCCATTATGAGACTCCTGAGGATGAGTGCCGCGATTCGGCCTGGATGATACGCTGTGCGAGGCGTGCGGGCAACCATTCGGGGCTCGATGCGGACCTGATCCACACGTGCCGCCCGGACCCGCTACAATGCCGGCCTGCGGAAAACGGGATCAGCCGGACACGGTCGAGCAGACCGGGGATGGCACGTCCCCGCCGGACTGGAGGGACCGGCACTTCACTCGGTGGCTGCCTCGAAGGCTCACCTCGTCGCGGCAACCGGTCGGGAGATTGCCGCTTCCGCTCGCCAGCGGGCCACCTCCTCTGGTTTATCAAAGGCCTCGTAGAGGGCAATGATCCGGTTCAGCGCGATGCGCGTCACGATGTATCCCTTGCCTTTCGCGGCGAAAATGGCCTTGTAACCTCGCAAGAGAAGTGGCTCGGCCTCATCAAAGCGCCCCTGAGCTGCCAGGCACTGCCCCAGGG
Source organism: Planctomycetota bacterium (assembly GCA_030622435.1). GTDB lineage: Bacteria > Planctomycetota > Phycisphaerae > UBA1845 > UBA1845. Next base: position 4,843 of record JAUXGE010000114.1, on the reverse strand, counting down.
CACTTTCAGCCTGCGCCGGGAGCCATTCCAAATGCTCGGGGATGTCCAATCGACCGAAGGTCTCGACACAACTGCGCAAGAGAGGCTCCGCCTCGGCGGCTTTGCCTTGCTTGACAAGCAGCCAGCCTAGAATCTGTACGCCCACGATCGTGCCCACATGCTCATCACCGTATATCTCTCGGGTCTTGGCGATCGCATCGCGGATCAGCGGCTCGGCCTCATCATACTCTCCCAGGTCGGTCAACGCGCAAGCAAGGTCGCGTCTGACCTCGATAGCCATGGGTAAGCCCATGGCGTCGAGTCTTCGATAGCCTTCGATCGCCTCACGCAGCACGGGCGCGGCCGCAAGCGAATCCCCACCTGCGTGCAACGCCATGCCCAGATCCTTCAAGGTTTCCACGACACGAAGATCGTCGTTACCCCACAAGCGGTGCAGCAACTCGTAGGCCTCCCGATAAGCTTGGGCGCTCTGTGCATAGTCACCCCGCGCGTCGCGAATGGCGGCCAGGATCACGAGGCTCTTTGCGACTTGCTCGTTGTCTTCTCCAAGCAGCTTGCGGTTGAGGGCCAGTCCCTCACGGCACATCGCTTCCGCGGCCGCGTAGTGACCGGCAAACATCAGCATCTTGGCACTGCTATTGAGTTCCGCTCCGAGAAGTGGATTGTCCTCTCCCAATGCGGTGCGCCACTTGGCGATGCTCTCCTGAATGTACTGGTTTGCACCCTCGGTGTCTCCCTGGTGAAGGAGGTAGCGAACGAGCGTAGCCCCGAAAATCAGATTGTAGCCCTGTTCCGGGGGAAGGAGATCGAGGGACTTTTTCTGGAGTCTGACGGCTTCATCATAGTCGCCCGCCAGATGGTGCGAGAGCGCGAGCGTATCGAGCAAATAAGAAGATCCCTCCTTGCTCAGCTTGACAGCCCTCCTTGCCAATGGTGCTGCAGTCTTCGGGTCTCTAAGGTCGGTTGGTATGCAGGTCAGAAGATCCCACGCGTAGTTGTTGACGGCTGTCATGTCTCTCGGGCTCGACATGTACATGCGGCGTCGCGATTCGAGCGTCTCGCGGGTGACATCACGAGCATCTGAGGTTCTCCCCACACTTATGAGTTCTTCTGCTAGATGCTGCATTTCGGTGATCGTTGACTGATGTTCCTTTCCCCATTGCTTTTGTATGATCTCGATACGCCTTTGCCGCGATGCGATCGCCTCGTCGATTTTTCCCCTGTTTCTCAACAGGGAGATCAATTCATTCACGGGATCGAGGCAGGTTGAGTGCTCCTCGCCACGCGCGGCCACACAGTCCGCGATTGTCGTGCGGTACAGCTTCTCGGCCTCGTCGAGTTTCCCTCTGACGGCGAGCCATTTCGCCAGACTCGTGGAGATGTACATCGTTTGCCAATGGGATGGGCCCCGTGTTTCCCACAGGCCGGCGAGGGCTTCCCGGAAGAGATCCTCCTTCTCGGTCTGTACCTCCCTGCCCTTCAGCGAGCGGGCAAGAACGAACATCGTCATGTAGGTGTATGGGTGTCGATCCCCCAGTATGCGCCGGCACTGCTCGAGCCCCGGGCGTAGCATGTCCTCGGCCTTGCCGAGTTCATAGCGTGCTACGTGCCACCAACCGAGAAGCGGCTTGCATAAGATGTTGAGAGGGTCATCCTGGCTGAGGGTCCGTTTTGCGATACTCCACAGCTCGTGGGCCAGATCGGGCCCCTTCTTGGTGTTCCAATGCAGAAGGCAGGCGAAAGACCATTTCCACATGGTGGTGAGGGTGTCACGATGCTCGGGCCCCAGGGTTCGTTTCTGCGCATCCAAAGTCCTTGAAAACATGCTGTCGGCTTCGCTGTGCTTCAACTGGTCTGAGAGTGCCGATGCGAGTACTGCGGCGCATTGCAGGGTCTTGCGATGCTCTTCGCCGTAGACAAAGTACATCGTCCGGTACGTGGTACGGACGAGCGTCTCCGCCTCGGCGCTGCGTCCGACATCCAACAGCAGTTCGGCGAGTGCCACGGCCGACCGGAGTGTCAGTGGGTCCTCGTTACCCAGGGTTTGGCGGCGCAGATCCAACGCCGTGACCAGATGTGGCTCCGCGTCACCGTACAACCCCAGCCCTCGCAAAGTCATGCCGATCGTTTCGCGAGCAGTCGCCTCCAGCTCCGGTTTCCCTTCGAAAGCTTCGCCAATCTGGGCGCTGGCCCCGCGTACCATCTCGGCTGCGAAGGCCTCACGGCTTAGACCGCCTGAGCCCCGCGAAGTACCCTCATGTTCAGATGCGAAGGCGGATAGTGATCGCAACTGCATCGGGTCGGCCGATGCCAATAACTCGTTGAAGAACGTGTTGATGGCCGACGCCGACTCCGCCTCGCGTTCTGAGCGATCCGCCTCTTGCCGGCTGCGCTGTTCCGCCAGCAGCGCCCTATCTCGCTCACGGTTGGCCTGAATGAGACCGATCGTCGCCAGCGCGAACCCGATCAGCAGGGCCGCTGTGACAACCGTGCCGGCGACCACTACGACACGGTTTCGCCGGATGAACTTGCGGAACTTATAACGCGCGTCCGGCGGACCGGCCTGTACCGGCTCATTGTGCAAATGACGCTGGATGTCCATGGCGAGATCGGCCGCGGTCTCGTAACGCCGCGTACGATCCTTCTCCAGCGATTTCATCACTATCCAGTCCAAGTCGCCGCGAATGAGCCTGCACAACGCCTGCGGCTCCGCCTGACGCGACTGGGCGACGCCCGTCAGCTCCTCGCCCAGCGTGCTCACACGGTGGGACGGGGTCAGAGGCTCATCCTCGCGAATGATGCGCTGAATTTCGCCGTAGGCTGCCTGGCGCAACTTCTTGGCATCGAACGGTGTTTTTCCCGTGAGCAGCTCATACAAGAGAACGCCGAGAGAGTAGATGTCCGTGCGCGTGTCGATATCCAACCCGCTCATCTCGGCCTGTTCCGGGCTCATGTACTCCGGAGTACCGATGAACTGGCGGAACTCCGTGAAGAGAGTTTTCTCGGTAAGGCGTTTGCTCGTGGCCTTGGCGATGCCGAAGTCGATCACCTTCGGGACGGGTGTGCCGTCATGCAGCGTTACCAGTACGTTCGATGGCTTGAGGTCCCGATGGATTACTCCCTTCTGATGGGCGTGCTGCACGGCGTGGCAAACCTGCATGAACAGTTTCAGCCGCTGCCGCGTCGATAAGTTGTCCTTGTCGGCGAACTTCGTAATGGGGATACCACGCACAAGCTCCATGACGAAGTACGGACGGCCCGTGTCGGTAGCGCTGGCGTCGTACACCCGGGCGATATTTGGATGCTCCATCATGGCCAGCGCCTGCCGCTCGGCTTCGAATCTGGCGATGACCTGCTTGGTGTCCATCCCGAGTTTGATGATCTTCAGCGCAACCTTGCGGCGGACGGGCTCCTCCTGTTCCGCCATGTAGACTGACCCGAAACCGCCTTCCCCGATGAGTTGAAGGACACGATAGGGTCCGATCCGCTCGCCAATGAGGTCCGCGTCCGAGCCGTCAATATCATCGACCGTGGGTGCCAGGGAGGAGATCGTCTCGTCGTCGAGGTAGGTCAGCAGTGACTTGACGTCGTCGAGAACGAAGGGGTCTTCGCCACCATGTTCATCGAGGAAAGCCGTACGCTCCTCCGGCAGAAGATCTGCGACCTTCTGGAAAAGCTCCTCGGTCTTGCGACGACGTGCGGTGCTCATATCCTCTCTCCGAGACTGTTCGATAGGCTCCTCATCGACCCCGGCGATTTGCCCTATCCTTACGCCCCTCGGATAATCCGAAATCGGAGGCCCGATTCCTGCGCGCCTCCTGTAGTTTTCGGTAGCTGCACGGCGGGGGTGTGGGCGGATAGCCTCCAGGGTCCGGGCGTCGTCAATCGTGCAAGTCCGCAGTAAGTTCCCGTCTCAGCCACGCCCGAATATACCGCCATTCACGCTCAACCGTGCCGACGGATACGCCTAAGGCCGTCGCCGTCTCAGCCGTTGTCAGTCTGGCGAAGAAACGCAGGTTGACGATCTGCCCCTTACGCGGATCGTCCCGCTCCAGACGCTTCACGGCCTCGTCCACGGCGAGAATCTCATCAGACGGCGGCTCGACGATCGGCACTGCCTGTTCGCTGCCCATTCGACGCCGATCCCCGCCTCGCTTCAACGCCATCTTTCGTCGCGCTTGCTCGACAACGATCTGGCGCATGGCCCTTGCGGCTGCCGCGAAGAAGTGCCCACGCCCGTCCCACCCCGGGTCCTCCTTGCCCACCAGACGCAAGAAGGCCTCGTGTACCAGAGCCGTGGGCTGTAACGTCTGCCCGGGCATGAGCTTCCTCAGGCGCGATCGCGCCAGACTCCGCAACTCGTCATAGACCATCGGGAGCAGGTCCTGCGCGGCTTGGGCGTTGCCGGCAGAGGCGGCCTGAAGTACCTGTGTGATGGATTCCTGGTCGTTCAGAGACATGTTAACCCTGACGGAGACTCTTCCCTTACCTGTCGCGGCACCGACGAGCAGGCTCCTCATCTAGCTGAGCATTGTAGCCGTTCTGCCGTCCCTCATTGTCCTCTACATCCTACGCCTGGCGGCCTGGGTTTGCCAGTAGCGGGCGCGGGGCGTCGTTGAATGCTATGGCAACGCCTGTCCGAGTACCGAAGTGGCCACAACTGAGTGTCTTTTTCGGTCTGATAACGTATCTGGTGCTCCGTCAAGGCTGATTACGAAGGTTTACCACGGCAAGAGTGGGTCATTTTTTTGGAGGTGGAAGAGATAACGATTCACGTCCCCTACGGCCAGAGCCGTGTGCCACCCGACCCGAACACTTGGCTGGAGGAGGTTTCTTCCTCGTG
>JAUXGE010000286.1 GCA_030622435.1 Planctomycetota bacterium | reverse complement strand
TCCCGACCCAATCGAGCCGGGGGCTTGAGCCCGCGCGGCCACTCCGACCCATGAACGTCGTGCTTTAGGGCGTCCGCTGTTTTCGTGTTCCGTGTCTGGAGGTGGGCGAACAGCCGCTTGCCCGGTGAATCCGCGCGGGCTGAAGCCCGCGGCTCGTGCGGACACACGTGCAGCGGGTATACAGCGACAAAACGGCGAAGTCATGAACGGCGCCGCCGTGGTGTGCCACAGACGAGGCACTACTCGCCATCGTCACGATGGATTCTCCCTGCTCGAGCTGATGATCGGTATCGCCATCCTCGGTCTGGGTATGGTGATGGTTGCCACGATCTTCCCCGTGGCCTGGAGCCGGGCGAGAACGTTGAGCGAATACACGGCCGAGAAGTCGGCGACCGCCGGCGCGTACACGACCGTCAAGTCGCTCGTCCACGTAAGTGGTTCTTCGCGGAACAGTTCGAGCTTCCACGGCGACCTGCTCTGGGATTTTCTCAACGACAGATCGATAAGGGCTTGCAGGAACTACTGGGCGGATGACTCCGAGTTCTACGCTGATGTGTTGCCACACGATACGCTGGTCCACGCACTGAACATGGAGAATATCCGCGTGGAGGAGAGGCGGTTCATCAGTGAGGACACGTGGATGATCCAGGATCCGGACGGGGTTCTGTACAGAGAAGGCGATGTGAACGTAGGTGACTCTGCGGGTCAGGACGTGGTGGAGGAGTCTTTCTTCCGCAGCCGGATCAGGTTCCATCAGCGAGTTTATCCACCGATCGAGCGGCGCGAGGACGTTGACCGTACCGGGACATTCCAGCAAGGCGAAGACGGTGATCGATGGGACGACGCACTGGCGACGCGGCGGTTCTGCTGGTCCGTTCTGCACAGGTTTACCCGAAAGCCTGCGTACAAAGACGAAACACGCTCGTTTCAACTGTTCATCGTGACGTTGCGCAGGCCCAATCCGAACTACCGATACGCACGACAGGATCGAGAGGGCGGGATTCCCAATCCTTGCGATCTTACTATCGGCGCCGTCGTCCCAGAGGCACTGCCGCCCGATCAGGACGTGATGTTCCCCGTCCCGTGGAGAGTGCAGGTCGAGTTCCCCGACATCAAGATAGACGATGAACCGACCGGCGTTCCGACGGAGATTCTCGTACCGCCACGCGGTGCGTCGAACGACGAGGATGTGAACAGGATGCTCTCCGGCATGTTCCCCACCGGGGCGTACTTCATCGACGAAGTCACCGGCAAGTACTACAAAGTGACCAAGCGCCGCGTGACCGGCGCGATGGGCGAGCAGGCCCACCTGACACTCGACCAGGAAGTTGTTGTCAAGGACCTCGACCTCGACAACGACGATCCGCGGTGCTCTGAGCCATTCTGCGTAGTGGACCGACTCGACGACGCGGAGCGGCTGCGTACGGTCTGGGTCTTCCCGCCTGCGGTCGAGGCGACTCGCGGCCCGAAAGACACACTGGTTTTTCAGGGCAACCAACCCGTCGTCGGGATCAGCGAGCCGGTCCTGAAGGTCCCCCCGGTCAAAGGTGATTAGAACGCCTTCGGTTTTGTGTAGCATCACCCTTTGTGGGTGACGCGAATTCGGGACGGACGCCGCCCACAAGGGACGGCGCTACAGTGGCTACACAGAATCCGAGACTGCTTTAGTGCATCGCCAACCACAAATGTGCAGGTTTATGTGCTCCTGATCTTGATCAGTGTGCAACTTCGATCTGCGGATTGACACTGCTCAAGAGCGGTGGCATGGGTGACGGGGCACTCGTCGTCTTGTCGCCCACCAGTGGCGCAGTCCCGTAGGGACGACAGCCCCAAGCCCACGGCGTGAGCCGTGGGACCACGGTCCGGTCTCGACACATCCAGTCCCGTAGGGACGGCACTCCACCCTCACACACGCCGTGCATCCAACCTCCACGAAAATCCGCGTGTCGCCCCCACGGGGCTCATACCACGTTGCACATCCTTATCCCCACGGCTCACGCCGTGGGCTGATGCCTTTCGCCCCTGCGGGGCTTGTTCCTCTCTCGACGGTATCGAATTCACATGTCGCGCCGTCGGCTGGTGACGCTCGCCGCGATACGCATTCCGCATCTGGGGTTGCGTCAAACCTGAATATACGGGTTGGCAATGCACTAGTCCAAGTCGTTCGAGGAATCGGTTGTGTCCAGAAATCCCTGCAGGATGACGTGGGCGGCGATGGAGTCCTCGACCCCTTTTTTCTTCCGCCGGGTGAGCCCGGACGGTTGGAGTAGCTCCCGGGCCTCGTGGGAGGACAGCCGTTCATCCTGGTAATGGACCGGCTTGCCGCTCGTTTGCGCCAGTTCGTCACCGAAGCGCCGCGTGATCTTCGCCTGCTCGCCCTCCGTGTCATCCATATTGAGAGGCAACCCGATGACAAACGCATCGACCCCGTATTCCCGGGCTGCGACCAGAACACCTTTGACCTGATCCGCGATGGCACCGTGGGGTTTGATGGTCTCGATCGGTGACGCGATCCCGGTATCGGTATCCCCGACGGCCAGGCCGATGTATTTCGTACCGTAATCAATTCCGAGATAACGAGGCATAACAATCCGTCACATGCAGTCGCGAGCCGGGTGCCATGGCCAAGACCTGCCGGAGGCAGGCGCGGCCTTGTTTTCCGAAGGGGATCGAGTAGTCCATAGCTGGATTCGGATCATGTCCACATCCTAAGTAATCGGCTTGCGAGCAGTGCTTAGTCCTTCAACGTCTTCGCCCGGCCCTCACTGCTGACACAGCAGTTTCACACCGTGTATCGTATGCTGGAGGAGTGACTACTCCGTCACGCCCGACACGGGTACGTGCTGGGCGTGTAGCGCCGCCCCTTGTAGGCGGCGAAGTGCCGGTCTTCGTCATCGCAGCGCCACCCACAAGGGGTGGCGCTACATTATTCAACAGGTTCCTACGCGTATTCGTCCTCATACTCCTTGTTCACATGTTCCACGAGATCCTTGATCCCGGTTACATCTTCCTTGCGGCAGATTAAGGTTGCACCGGGCGAGTGGATGATGACGAGATCCTCTACACCGATTGTGGCAATCAAGTGCTCGTCCTCCGAGACCACGATGTTGTTCTTTGAGCCGTGATGCAGAACCCGCTGACACGATGACACATTTCCGTCACTATCGGCATCGACAACCGAGGCGATCGCCGGCCAGGAGCCGACATCCACCCAGTCGCAGTCCATCTCGACTACCAGCACGCGCGGGGCCCGTTCCATCACCGCGAAGTCAATGCTGATCTTCGGCAGGTCCGGATACAGACCGGCTAATTGCAGTTGCCACTGGTCCGTTCCCCATGCGTCGGCAATGCGGCGGATCGGGTCATGCGACTGCGGAAGATGCTCTTCGAGCTGACTCAGGATCGTGTCAGCCCGCCAGGCGAACATGCCGCTGTTCCAGTAGTACTCTCCGCTCGAACAGTATTCCTCGGCCGTCTCGAGATCGGGTTTCTCCTTGAACATTCGGACTTCGAAAAGCCCGTCGGCGACGCTTTTCCCGCGCCAGACGTAGCCGTAGTTCGTATCGGGTCGCGTCGGTCGGATGCCCATCGTGACGAGGGCATCGGCGTGTTGCTCAGCCGTTTCGTACGCCCGCTCCACCGCGGCGCAGAAACGCTCGATCGGCGTGATGACGTGGTCGGCCGTGAAGATGCCGATCACCGCTTCAGGATCGCGCTTCGCTATCACGGCCGACGCCAGACCCACCGCCGCCGCCGTGTCCCGTCCGACGGGCTCGCCGATCAGGTTGGATGCCGGCAGCTCGGGCAGGTCCTCGGACACGATGGGAAGGTGCGCCTGGTTAGTGATAACGTGAATCTGCTCCGGGTCGAACATGGCCGCTACACGCTCGTAAGATTGTCGCAGCAGGCTCTTGCCGTTGAACAGCCGCAGGATTTGCTTCGGGCGGCTCCGGCGACTCAGCGGCCAGAGCCGCACTCCCGCCCCGCCGGCCATGATCACCGCGTGACGCATCATCAGACTCCTTCCGGATTGAAACCTCTACGAATCGAGACAGTCAAGATCGCCGACCTCGTCGAAATCCACACGCGTCAGCTTGGCGAACTCCAGCACCCAGGTCTGCTCCGAACCATCGCGAAACCGCACCGTTACATGCGTGCGCTTCGCGCCGCGATGGAGGGACACGATCTGCCCGAGACCTCGCACCTCATGGCGCACCAACGTCCCGATCGACCACTCTTCTATATCATCGGGCAGCCGACCGGTCTTACCATCCGATCGACCTCGCCTCGACGAGATGTCCACACGATCCCATTCTACGCCGTCTTGCGGGAGTTCTTCGAGGAACGGGCTGCTAACGGTCCGCTCGGAGCAGCCCCTCTGCATCCGGACTCGTGCGTGTGAGAGGGTGAGCAGCTTTCTCGCCCGGGTAATCCCGACGAACAGCAGTCGCCGTTCCTCCTCCTCGTCTCCGTCCTGCTCATCGCGCCGCCGGAACGGAAGCAATCCGTCTTCGAGCCCGACAATGTAGACCACGTCGAACTCGAGTCCCTTGGCCGCGTGAAGGGTCATCAACGTGACGGCGCCGGTTCCTTCACGGACCGAGTCCACATCGGCGACCAGTGCCGTGTGTTCCAGCCAATCCAGCAGCGTCGCTTCCGGATGCTCGGCTTGATACTCGGCGGAGGCCGTGATCAGCTCGTCGAGGTTCTGGGCCGGCGCCTCGTCGGCACTCGTCGTCTCGCTGTAATGGGCTCGCAGCCCCGAATGCCCCATCACGTGTGTCAGCGCATCGGGTGCCGGCAGATTCAATACCGACCGCAGACTTTCCAGGAGCTTGCCGAATTCGTGGACCTTGGCGGACGACCTGCCCAGATCCGAAAGGTCGTCGCCGCTGACGATGAGATCGTGAACGGAAAGGCCCGAGGTCTTCGCCCGCTCGACCAACCGTCCGATCGTCGTTGCACCGATCCCGCGAGGCGGAGTGTTGATGATCCGCAAAAGGGCCACCTCGTCGGCGGGATTTACCAGCACGCGGAGGTAGGCCAGTACGTCCTTGATCTCCTTGCGGCTGTAGAACTCGAGTCCGCGCGCGATCTGATAGGCGATCCCCGCCTTGAGCAGCGCTTCTTCAACGACGCGACTGAGCGAATTGACCCGGTAGAACACGGCGATCTCTCGTGCTGCCCCGCCCGATCGCAGCTCTTGGGAGATGCCCTCTGCGATCCGTTTCGCCTCGGTCTGGCCAGTCTCACACTCGAAGACACGAACGGCGGCGCCTTCGTCGTTTTGCGTCCAGAGTGACTTCTCCTTCCGTTTCAGGTTTCCGGTGATGAGCCGGTCGGCTGCGGCCAGGATGCGCTGCGTGGACCGGTAGTTCTGCTCGAGCCGAACGACCTTCGCCTCGGGGAAGTCGTGCTCGAAGTTAAGTATGTTCTCGATGTTCGCTCCGCGCCATCCGTAGATCGACTGGTCGGGATCGCCGGTTGCGCATAGGTTCTGCCGCTTTTCGGTGAGTCGCCGGGCGATGCCGTATTGCGAGGCGTTGGTGTCCTGGTACTCGTCGATCAGAACGTACCGGAAGCGATCCTCCAGATCGTCGCGTAGCTCGTCATCCTTGTCGAGCAGGATAGCCATCCGCATGAGCAGGTCGTCGAAGTCGAGGCCGGCCATCTCCGACAGCAGCTCTTCGTACTGCCGGTAGATTCGTGCGATCGACTCCTCCCGCCAGCCCGGTGCCCGAGCTTCGTATGCATCGGGCGTCAGCATGTCGTTCTTGGCGAGGCTGATGTCACGCTCGACGACGGCCGGCGTCCAGTTGGCCGACGACAGATCACACTCTTCGATGGCTTTTTTGATGAGCTTGCGGCGATCGTCGCGGTCGAAGATCGTGAAGTTGCGCGGTATGCCGGCTCGATCGTGATGCCAACGAAGCAGCTTCGCACAAAGGGCGTGGAACGTGCAGACCGTCATTCCATGGGCGACGCCGAGCACGGCGATCCTCTCCTGCATCTCCCTGGCGGCCTTGTTCGTGAAGGTTATCGCCAGGATTTGCGAAGGGCGCGCCACCGTGCAGGCCAGATGCGCCGCACGTCGCGTCACGACGCGCGTCTTACCGCTGCCGGGTCCGGCCAGAATAAGCAAGGGGCCTTCGGTGTGCGCAACGGCCTCACGCTGGGGTTCGCTGAGCCCTTCGAGAAGATCACCGATCGCCGCTTCCGTGCCGCTTTGCATCCTGCTTTGTATAACCGGCCGCCACCGGAGCGTCCACCGCACGGCCAGTGTTCCGTCAAAGCTGATTCAAGGGGTCGT
>JAUXGE010000331.1 GCA_030622435.1 Planctomycetota bacterium | reverse complement strand
GGAATCCGTCAGCACGGTTGCGAACCCGTTCGCCGCTACGATCTCGTCATTCCACGAGTAGGTATAGGCCCGTGGAATGCTCGTGCCCGGCAGGATGTCGTGCATCTGGTTGGCCAACACGCGTTCCCAAGACCGATTGAGTTTCTCGTGGGGATACGCCGCACCACCGAGCCAGTCGGCAATCACGGCGGCGCGTTCGGCCGCGTCGGCGAGGATCTCGTTCTTGCGGTTCCACCGCTTCATGTAGGCCTGCGAAGTCAGCGTTCCCGCGGAATGCTCCGTCAGCAGCAGATCACCGCGATATCGCGGCAGGTGCCCGCGTTGTTCATCGGTGATGTCCTTGTACATCTGATCTGATGAAACGAGGGCCACGCGGATCTTTCCATCCGGATTGTCGATACTGGCGAGGTAGTTGGCCACGTCCTTTTCCCGCGGCGCTCCGCCCTCGTCTCCCACACCGTAGTAGTGGTAGTCGGCCCATACGCCGTACTTGCTCCCGTTCGTAAATACCCGCCTGACCCATTCCGGATTCGTGTCGACACGGCCTTCGATGGCACCCACATAGGCACCCGGATCAAACGCTGCGATCACCGAGCGCCCGTCGAGTCCTTCCCACAAACCGATTTTGAATGGAATGCCCTTGGCCGACCCCCAGGTGAGCTTCTGCGTGGAGAAGCCCTTCAATCCGCAGTGTGCCCAGATCGAAGGCATTGACGCGGGAAAACCGAAGCAATCCGGCAGCATGAAGTCGACGCTCTCCTTGCCGAACTCGGACCGGAAGTATCCGTTGCCGTATAGCACCTGGCGTATCAGGGCCTCAGCCGACGGGACATTGACGTCGCATTCGTCCACAGACGAGCCGGAGACGAACCAGCGCCCGTCGTCGATGTAGTGTTTCAGCCGCTCGTACCTCTTAGGATAGTACTCCTTCATCATCCGGTACCGGGCGGAGCCTGTGAAATTGAAGACGTAGCCGGGATACTTCTCGAAGCGCTCGAAGTTGTCATCCAACGTGTCACGAATAAACCGATCGATGGTGGTCGTGTAGTCCCATCGCCACTGTGTGTCGAGGTGCGCATAGCCAACACAGTACAAGACTTTGTCCTTGGACAGGTCGAACATACGCTCGCCGGCGGATCCGGCGATCGCCAAAGGTGCGAATCCGACACTGACTGATATGACTGCGGCCCATATACAGCAGGCTCTGGTCAACTGATTTCGCACGGTATGCCTCCTCCGTTTACTCTCTGACTACCTTGCACGACGGACTTCTCATCGGTGTCATCGCGTGCGTGTATAATTCGCCCAAATGGCTCGCCGGTTTACCTCCGCAAGTCGAGCCGCCTCAGTCCCGCATCCACGAGACTAGCGGCCAGGATTACACCGCCGAGCACTACCATCTGCCAGAAGTGCTCCACGTGCAGCAGGTTCAAGCTGTTGTTGAGAGTGCCGATGATCAGGGCTCCGACCAGCGTCCCCGTCACGCTGCCTCGACCGCCGAAGAGGCTGGTTCCCCCGACCACGACAGCCGCGATGACGTTCAGTTCCCACATCTCGCCGACCTTGGGGTCACCCGCCATGAGCTTCGCATCGTGCAGCACGCCGGCCAGACCGGCGAATGCGCCGGTGATCAGGTAGACCATCAGCTTAGTGCGACGCACGGCGATACCGGCCAGTCTTGCGGCCTCCTCGTTGCTGCCCACCGCGATGACTCCGCGCCCAAAAACTGTTCGCGAGAGAAGGACTGCGGTGGCCGCATAAGCACACAACATCACCAACACCGGCACCGGGATCAACCGCCCAAAGACCGATTCCAACACGAAGCCGCGGCCGAGCCAGAGCAATTCCGTGTGCAACTCATACACGGGCTGCCCGTCGCAGATAATAAAGGCTGCACCGCGCGCCATCAGCATGGCCGCCAGGGTCACGATGAACGGGGGGATCGAGAAGCGAGCGACGATCGCACCGGAACTCGCCCCGATCGCCGCACCAGTCGTTACACCGCACAACAACCCGAGCGCAATCGACGCAACCGGAGGCCAATCGAGCGTGCCGCGCATCAGCACCGCCGCCACCACGCCGGTCAATGCCACAAGCGAGCCCACGGACAGGTCGATCCCACCCGTGACGATTACAAGCGTCATGCCGAAGGCGATCATTGCCTCAAAGGAGACCTGGCGCAAGACGTTGATCACGTTGTCCAATCGCAAAAAGCGCCCGTCGGTAAGGAAGGTCGCGGCGAGTACGAGTGCCAACAGGATGACCGGCATACGAAGGGCGATGAGCCACTGCATCGATGTGGTTAGGCGCGATTCGGTGGTCATGACGATGCTTCACCCACAGCCAGTCGCATGATCGCGTCCTGTGGTACGTTGCGATCGGCGTTGTCCAGAATCCCCATCAGTCGTCCCTCGCACATCACACCGATGCGATCCGCCATACCGATCACTTCCGGCAGTTCGGATGAGATCATGAGGATGGCGGCGCCCCCCGACGCAATAGTGTTGAGCTTCTCGTACATCTCGACCTTGGCGCCGACATCGACACCGCGCGTCGGCTCATCGAGGATCAGCACACGGTAGTGTCGCTGGAGCCATCGTGCCAGCATGGCCTTTTGCTGGTTGCCGCCACTCAGCGTCGCAGCGGCTACCTCCGTGCCCGCCGCCCTTACGTCATGCCTAACCATGAGATCGCTTGCCTTTCGGCGCTCGCGCCGAACGCCCATGAAGCCAAGTATGGCGACATCCTCACGGTGCGCCAACGTGATGTTCTCTCGCAACGGGCGCTCCAGCAGCAAGCCTTCCCGCTTCCGGTCTTCGGGCAGCATGGCGATGCCGGCACGCTTCGCTGCGCGAGGTGACGCAAACGGCCCCTGCGAGTCACCCACGAGAAGCGTCCCACTTGTTGCATGTAGCGCGCCGAAGACCACTTTAGCGACCGAGCTGCGGCCCGAGCCCACCAGTCCCGTCAGCGCGAAGACCTCGCCCTCGCGCACGTCAAACGACACGTTTTCAAATGCCCCGCGCGCGGAGAGCCGCTCGACGCGCAGCACCGTCCCACCTCTGCGATCCTCGCGCAGGGGAAACTCCTGGTTCAGTGGTCGCCCGACCGTCTCGAGGATAAGCGTATCGCGTTTTACCTCGCTGATTGAGCGCGTGGAGATATGTTTACCATCGCGTAACACGGTCACATGGTCCGCCAGTTCGAAAATCTCGTCCAGCCTGTGGGAGATGTAGATGACGCTCACGTCCCGTGTCGTCAGCATTCGTATCAGCCGAAAGAGTGCCGCAAGTTCGTGCGGCGTCAGGACGGCGGAGGGTTCATCCAGAATCAGGATTCGCGCGTCCAGTGAAAGCGCCTTGCCGATCTCGACCATCTGCTGCTGTGCGACGCTGAGGGTACTGACCGCCGCGCGAACCGGCACGTCGAGTTCCAGTTTGTCAAAGAGCCGCCGAGCGCGCTGGTGCAACTCCTGGAACCGGATAATGCGGGCCCAATTCGACCGCGGCCAGCGCCCAAGGAAGACGTTCTCGCTGACCGAAAGGTCGGGCACGAGATTGAATTCCTGATAGACGATCGCAATGCCTGACTCTTGCGCATGACGAGCACCGCGGATACGAACCGAAACACCGTCCAGCTCGATCGAGCCCCCGCCGATCGGGTGTGCTCCCGCGAGAATCTTTACGAGCGTGCTCTTTCCCGCACCGTTTTCTCCCACGAGCGCATGCACGCATCCCGGCTCGACGTCGAAGCTGACCTCGTCCAACGCCCGCACGCCGGGGAACGTCTTGGACACACGCTTGAAACGAATTCGGGGCCGTTGCGTTTCCATCGATCGTCAGGGCGATTCTGCCGTGTACGTGCCCACCTCAACCGGGATGGACGGGGGTGTCGGGCGGCCCTCTATATGATCGTGAATGGCACGGATGGTAAGTTGGCCGATCTTGCGTGGATGCTGAATGACATCGCCGTAGATGGCACCCGCGAGAATCTTGGTTCGTGCCTCGGGCGTAGCGTCATAGCCCACGATCTTGATCTTCCCGAGTTTGCCTGCAGCTTCGACGGCCGCCAGCGCCCCGAGCGCCGAGTCGTCGTTGATCCCGAACACGCCGACGAGATTATCATGCGCCTGAAGCAGATCCTCCATCACGCGTACGGCTTTGTCGCGTTTCCCCTCGGCCGACAGTTCCGCCACTACCTCGATCTTCTCATACTTTGCGATCTCTTCCTTGAAACCGTTGACGCGATCCATGACGCTCGCCACTTCCGGATGGGATAGGATGATCACGTTGCCGGCGCCGTCTACGGCCTTGGCGAGCAACTTGGCCGCCTCGCGCCCGCCTTGCACGTTGTCCGAGGCAATATGTGCCGTGACTTTGCCAATGGGTGCCATGCTGGCGATATCCGCCGTGAAGACAGCGACGCCGGCTTCGTTTGCCGCAACGATGCTCGCCCCGACACTGCGCGAGTCACACGGGCAGACGACGAGGGCATCGACGTTCTGCACGATGAACTCGTCGATCTGGTTGGCCTGTCTTGCCGGATCGAACTCGGCCGTGCTGACCAGCAGCTTGTAACCGTGCTTCTCGGCTTCCTCCTCCAGCCCGCTGCGGAGGTCCTGGTAGAACTGATGCTGGACCGTCAGGAGCGTGACACCAATCGTCTTCGTCCCGTCATCCGCCGGCTTTGGGGATTGCTTGCAGCCGGACAAAGGCAGGACGAAACCAATCAGAAGCACGACGGTCAACACGCAAAACGTCGGCCATCGTCTTATTCGAGTCTGTAAACTGCCATTCTCTCGCGTCACGTGTCGCCTCCCAACATCTCATTTTCTCGCGGTTCCAAACGCATCGAACCGGGGGTGTAAGGTAATGCCTGCCGGGGGGTGCGGCAATGCGAAAGAGCCGGTCTGATCAGAAGTATGCCCCGGCATCCTCTCCGAAAACGTCGCATCGCCCACATCCTCAATCTCGAAACGGGCCGACCGAGGCCGATATCGCCTGGGCTAACAAGCCCGTTGAAAAACACGTAGTCCACCACAACGGTGTAGCGTCACCCCTCGTGGGTGACGATTAAAGTGGCTTTTCGCCGCCCACAAGATCTTGACAATTGGCACATCGTGCCAGGGTCTGTCTTGGGGGCTTTGCCCCCAAACCCCCAAGG
>JAUXGE010000164.1 GCA_030622435.1 Planctomycetota bacterium | reverse complement strand
GTCGATAATCTTGCGATACCCCGTGCACCGGCACAGGTTCCCCTCGAGCCCCCGCCGGACTTCGCCTTCCGTCGGAGACGGGTTCGACTCGATAAGCGCGTGTGTGGCCATGATCATGCCAGGTGTGCAGAACCCGCACTGGACCGCGCCGTGGTCTACGAATGCCTGTTGGATCGGGTGGAGACGCCCGTTGGCTTCGAGACCCTCGACGGTGAGTATCTCGGCTCCTGCGCACTCGACTGCCAACACGAGGCAGGCGTTGACAAGCTTCCCATCGAGCATTACGGAACAGGCACCGCACTCGCCCTCACCGCAACCGTATTTCGTGCCGGTCAGCTCCAGTTCGTCACGTAGTGCGTCCAATAGCGTCGCACCCGGCGAGACGGTCAACTGAACCGCCTCCCCGTTCACCGTGAAATCAAGCTCAACCTTATCCACCGCTTGCCGCATGCTCCAACATCCTTCTAAGCATGACACCGACTACCTCACGCCGGTAACCCTCACCGGCACGGACGTCCGTGATCGGCGTGATCTCCTTCCGCGCAGCGGCCTCGCATCTCGCGATGACCTTCTCAGAGAGTGACTTCCCGACCAGCTCCGCTTCCGCCTCGGTTCCACGAAGCGGGACCGGAGCCACCGAACCGTACCCGATCCTCGCGCGGGTGACGGTGCCGGATTCGATGGTCAGCGCAACACCGACCGAGGCCACCGCGATTTCCATTGACGGGCGAGTCCCGAATTTGTCCCAGGCCGCGAAGCCTCCATCGGGAAGCGGCTCGAAGCGGATGCACGCCAGCATCTCCCCGGGGCCAAGCAAGGTAGACCCCGGACCACGGAAGAAATCGGTGATCGGGGCGTGTCGTGTGGTCATACCGTTCCCGTTGGAGGAGACCAGCTCGACTACAGCGTCGAGAAGGATGAGGGGAAGGGCCGTATCCGCCGCCGGCGAGGCGTTGCAGAGATTGCCGCCAATCGTCGCCCGGTTGCGGACTTGCGGACACGCAATTCGGCCGGCGGCCTGTGCGAGCACGGATCCCATCGACCGGATCACGGGATCAGACGCGATTTCAGTCATCGGGGTGCAGGCACCGACCCGAACGCGGCCGTTCTCATGCGATATCCCCTTGAGGGTCTCGATCCCTTTCAGGTCGATGAGGGATTCGGGTCGTTTTTGAACGCCCTTGGACCAGCGAGGCAGCAGATCGGTACCACCGGCAAGAAGCACGGCTTTACCATGTGCCTGGTTAAACGTCGAAACCGCCTCTTCGATGGTCGTTGGTCGGACGTATTTCTGCATGCCCGTGTCCCATTTCCAGTGCCGTAGCGGACGCCACCGTCCTCGTGTATCCGTCCCGCCTAGCGCCTCCACCACCATCCTATTGGGCGACGTCCCGGCGTCAATCGAGGGGGCTTGAGCGTTGCTAATGAGTCCGCCGGAAGAACCTTTTCTCCTTCAAGGGTTGAAACGAAGACGATTTCGTGCCAGATTCCACGTTCTGCCGGTCTCAGCAAGCCACGCTGACCGCCGTTGCGGAGTCGGGAGCCCTGCATTGGGACATCGAGCTGTTACGAACCAGGGCCACGTGTCATCAACTTGAGGGAAACGCATGGGCACAGCCTCGAAGCACGCAATCCTCCAGGGCTCACCTGGGGAACGCATGAGCCTGCTGGGAAACCTCGCCATCGTCCGTGGAGCGATCGAGGCCGGCATTCAATTCTTCTCGTGCTATCCAGGAACTCCGTCTTCAGAGGTGGGTGACACGTTCGCCCGAATCGCCGGCGAAGCGGATGTCGTCTTCGAGTACTCGGTCAACGAGAAGATCACGGTGGAGATCGCCTTCGCCGCGAGCCTTACGGGCGCCCGGGCCATGTGCGGCATGAAGCACCTCGGGCTCGCCTACGCATGCGACCCCGCCTCCACGATGCCGTATGTCGGCGTCGAGGGGGGCCTGGTCATCGTATCGGCGGGCGATCCGTCGGCGATCACCAGCCCGAATGAGCAGGACCAGCGCCATTTCGCCCGCTTCCTATACTTCCCCGTGTTCGACCCGTCCACTCCGGACGACGCCCTGCAAATGACGCGCTTTGCATTCGAGTTCTCTGAGAAGACGCGCCTTCCCGTAATCCTGCGCCCGACGACACGTGTCTGTCACAGCAGCGGCATGGTCGAGTTAGGCCCATTGCCCGATCAACGAAACGAGATTCGTTTCACGAAGGATCCGAGCCGGTACGTACCGATCCCCGTCAACGCGCGCCGAATGCGTGTCGAGATGCGTGATCGCTTCAAAAAAGCCGAAGACCTCCTGGCTGCCTCCGCGTTCTTTCCGCGCACCGGGGGCGGCAGGCTCGGCATCATCGCCAGTGGTGTGGCGTACGCCTACACTTCACAGGTGATCGAGGAACTTGGGCTTGCATCCGACGTCACGCTGCAGCAGGTCGGGGCCTACCCGATTCCGGAGAGCGTCCTCGACGACTTCACTAAGACTGTCGACTCGGTGTTGGTGGTCGAACAGTTGACTCCTTTCGTCGAGGAGTGCGTAAGCCTCAGCGCGTTTCGCAACGGCCGGTCCATGCCTGTTCTTGGAAAACACTCGGGGCATTTCCCGAGCGAGTTCGAATACACGCCGGACCTCGTCGAGGATGTCGTTCGAGAGTTTGTGGGACGGGAGCGCCGGAAGCGAACCTCGGTGTCAGTGCCTGATCTGCCGCCCCGCCCGCCCGTGCTCTGTCCGGGTTGTCCGCACCGGGCCACGTTCTACGTGGCCGGGAAGGTTTTCGGGAAGAAGACCGTTTACTGCAACGACATCGGATGCTATACGCTGGGATACGGCGAGCCGCTGCATGCGTGCGATGTTCTGCTCTGCATGGGGTCGTCGATCAGCCAGGCATCGGGAATCGCCCGCATGACCGGTCGGCGCACGGTCGCGTACCTCGGAGACTCGACTTTCTTCCACAGCGGCCTGCCCGCGCTGACAAACGCCGTTCAGGCCAACGACAATATCACGGTCGTCATTCTGGACAACTACATCACGGCCATGACCGGTTTCCAGCCGAGCCTGACGACTGTTCCCCCCGCTTCGATGGAAGCGCAATCGACTCCATCAGCGGGGTTCTCTATCGAAGCAGCCGTGCGGGGTCTCGGGGTCACTGAGGTCTACTCGATCGATCCGTATGATGAAGATGAGGCTGTAGAGGCCTTCAAGAAAGCCAAGGACGGCACCGGCGTGAGTGTCGTCGTGAGCCATTCGCCTTGCGCGGTCCATGATCGACGGATCAGGAAGGGGCAGGCACAGGCTCCGTTCACGATTGACCAGGAGCGCTGCAACGCCTGCTCGCTGTGCGTGCGGCAGTTGGGCTGCCCGGCGATCCTCGTAACCGACGGAACCTATACCATCGATGCGGACCTGTGCACGGGATGCGGGCTGTGCGCGCGTGTGTGCCAACATGATGCCATCCAACGGTTGACTCCGGAGAGGGTGTGAATGAACGCTTCCGACGATCGCAGTGATAAAACCGGTTGGCGCATCCTCATCGCCGGTACGGGTGGTCAGGGTGTCCTGACGGCCGCTCGTCTACTCAGTGAGGCGTTCGTGGAACTGGGGCATGACGTCGTCAGCGGACAGTTGCACGGGATGGCGCAGCGCGGTGGGAGCGTGCAATCCTCGGTGATCATCAACGGGGGCATCAGCCCGGTGATAGCGTCCGGACGGGCCGATGTCGTCTTGGGCTTCGAACCGGTGGAGACGGCTCGAACGCTACCACTCATGTCCGACCGGACGGTCGTCTATATGAACACGGCTCCCGTCGTGCCGTTCATTCTGGGGCAGCGCTATATCCTGAAGAAGGAGGACGCTGAATACCCTGACGTGAAAGGATTGATCGACCGAGTCTCGGAGGCAACTCCCAGGGTCTGTGCATTTGATGCTACGGAGATTGCAGTGGAGACGGGATCTGCAAAGGCAGTGAACATCGTTATGCTGGGGTGCTTGCTCGGATCGGGCGTGCTGCCGTGCTTAGCCGATGTGTTCTGGGACATCGTCGCCCGGAAGATCCCGCCGCGGCTGGCCGACGTCAATGCCGCGGCTTTTTCGCGCGGCTTGGACGTAGGCGGGCGTCTCCAAACCCTCGAGGGCGCACGATGAAGCTGAAAATCGGCATCGACGTTGGCGGAACCTTTACCGACTTCCTGGTCACCCGGCCGGACGACGAGCCGCGAATCTACAAGGTCCTGTCGACACCTTCCGACCCCTCCATCGGACTGGTCAACGGGCTGAGTGAGATCGCCGCGAGTATGAACCTGTCGCTCGACGAGCTGGCACGGTCCGTCGAGACGATCGTGCACGGAACGACGGTGACGACGAACGCCACGTTGACGCGGACGGGCGCAAAGACGGGCCTCGTGACCACAGCAGGCGTTCGCGACGCCCTCGAAATGCGCCGCGGCGTGCGCGAGGAGCAATACAACAACCGCTACACGAATGTGCCCCCGCTCGTCCCTCGCTACCTTCGCGTACCTGTCCGCGGGCGTTTGAATTACCGCGGGGACGTGCTCGAGCCACTCGAGCCGGACGATGTGCTACGGGCAATCCGGCTGTTCAAAGACGAGAATGTCGAGGCCGTCGCCATCTGCTTCATGAACTCCTTCGCGAATCCGGAGCAGGAGCAGCAGGCGGCTGAATTGGTTCGGGCCAAGCTGCCCGGAGCGTTCTTGACCGTGTCGTCCGAGTTCCTGCCGTCCATTCGCTTTTACGATCGCGTAAGTTCGACAGTGCTCAACTCCTACGTGGGCCCGAAGCTCAGTTCGTATGTCGATCACCTGATAGCCCGGCTCGAGGAGATCGAGTTCGGCGGCGTGCTCCTGCTCATGCAGTCCAACGGCGGCGTCATGTCGCCCCAGGTCGCCCAGCGGAGTCCGGCCTTGACGCTGCTCTCCGGACCGGCCGCCGGACCACAGGCGGGTCTGGGCTATGTGCGTCTGCACGGCCACAACCACTGCATCACCGTGGACATGGGCGGTACGAGCTTTGATGCAGCGTTGGTCCGGGACGGCACCCCGATCGTGGTCACCGAGGGCGAGATCAACCGCTACCGCATCGCGCTGCCCATGCTGGATATCGTCACGATCGGCGCCGGCGGCGGGAGCATCGGTTGGATCGACGAGGGAGGTCTTTTGCGCATGGGTCCGCAGAGTGCCGGAGCCGACCCCGGCCCGGCGTGTTATGCCAAGGGCGGAACCCTGCCGACTTGCACGGACGCGGATTTATTACTGGGCTACCTCGACCCGGACTACTTCGCCGGTGGCAAGCTCGAGCTCGATCTTGCCGGCGCGCGCCGGGCCGTCGAAGAACACATCGCCCGGCCTCTGGGCCTGTCGCTCGAAGAGGCAGCCGCGGGCATGTATCAGGTCATCAACAACAACATGGCCCAGGGGGTGCGCCAGACCTCGATCAAACGAGGCTTCGATCCTCGCGAGTTTCCCATGGTGGCGGCGGGCGGCGCGGGTCCCCTGCACTCCTGCTTGATCTGCCATGAGCTGGAAATTCCTCTGTTCATCGTGCCGCGCGAGTCGTCTATCTTCTGTGCGGCCGGTATGCTCATGAGCGACCTGCAGCACGATTTCGTCTGCTCGTTTGTTGCCGTTCTGGATGGTATCGACTGGGGAAAGCTCGAACACGTGATCGACGATATGGCGGCACAGGGTGGCCGCCTGTTGATCGAAGAGAGCATACCCGAAGCGCAACGGCGCTTCACGGTCAAACTGGACTGCCGATACGTGAAGCAGTACCACGAAGTCTCCCTGCCGGTCGAGATGGAGTCTATTCGCGGTGCGGACATGGACACGATCGCATCGGCGTTTCACGTCGAGCACAAGCGACTGTACGGCTATTCCCTGGAGGACGAGACCACCCCCATCGAGTTGATCAATGTCCGTGTCCGGGCCGTCGGACTCACGGACAAACCCGCCTACGCCGAGGAACCCCACGGCGGGGCGGATCCCAAGCCGGCGTTCAAGGGCGAACGAGCCGTCTTTGTTCCGGAGGAGCGGACCTTCCGCACGGTCCCGGTCTACGATGGTCACAAGACTCACTGCGGGAATCGCATTACTGGTCCGGCGTTGGTCGAGCAGGTGAACACAACCCTTCTGCTCACCGCCTCCTTCGACTGTGTCTGCGATCGGTACGGCAGCTTTGTCGCGTTCCGCAAAGGTCAGGAGGAGCGGCTACCTTCGACATTGCAGGAGATGCTCACATGAACGATGTCGATCCCATTCTGCTTTCGGTCTTCGCCCGTGCGTTCAAGTCGACAACGGACGAGATGAGCATTTCCCTGCAAAAGACGACGCGGTCGCCGATTCTCTGCGAGGCCAAGGACTTCGTCACGGGAATCTATGACGCCTGCGGCAACATGCTCGAGCAAACGGAGAACCTCCCGATCCTCTCGTTTTCGCTCGGCCCGGTCTGCAAGTACATCGTGGACTATTTCGGGGACGACATCTTCCCCGGTGACGTCATCTTCCACAACGACGTCTTCAGCATGGGGAACCAGAACAACGACGTGGCCGTCTACAAGCCGATCTTCTTCAACGATCAACTGGTCGCGTGGTCCGCCTGCAAGGGGCACCAGGCGGACATTGGCGGAGCGGTGGCCGGCGGATACAACCCCAACGCCACGGAGGTCTGGCAGGAAGCTCTGCGCATCCCGCCCGTCAAGGTCTACGAGAAGGGCAAGCTGCGCAAGGACGTTTGGGATCTCATCTTTGCCAACATCCGCTTCGACATCGTCCAGCAGGACATGCGAGCGCAAATCGGGTCGTGCGTCGTGGGCGAACGCTGCATGCTCAGGGTGCTCGAGAAGTACGGTGTAGAGTGCTTCGCGCAACACAAGGAAGCCCTCTTCGTGGCCACCCGGAAGATGATGGAGGCGGAGATCACCACGATGCCCGACGGAGAGTATCGCGGCGAATCGACCATATACTACGACGGCAGGAACAAGGGCAAGGAATACAAGATCCGGGTGCGAATCTGCATCGACGGGCCCCGTATCACTTTCGACTACTCGGACACGGATCCGCAATCCAACGCGTTTGTCAACGGGACCTACACGTCCAGTGCCTCGGCGGCGGTGCTGACATTCCTCCAGATGGTCAATCCCGACATTCCACACAACCAGGGCATGGTCGAGCCCATCGAGATCATCATTCCCGAGGGGACGATCCTCAACGCCGCGTTTCCGGCGGCCACAACGTATGGCAATCACTTGTGCCCCCCCAACGCGGACGCCATCGCGCGTGCCCTGGCGCCTGTCGTGCCCGAACGGGTGACGGCCGGATGGAATCACCTGCTTTGCTCGCTGACTACCGGAATCGATCCGCGCAAGAACGACAAGTACGTGGACATCTGTTTCATGGGGCTCAAGGGTGGATCAGGTGCGTTGCGGGGCGTCGACGGCTACGATCATATCGGCATGATCGATGCCTCCGGCGGCCTGCTCGACCAGGACTACGAAATGTTCGAGCAGCAGACGCCACACATGCTGATCCGCCACGAATACCTGTGTGATTCGGCCGGTCCGGGCGAGTGGCGCGGCGGTCTCGGCGTGGAAACCGTCTTCGAGATTGGCGCGGACAACACGCAACTGGTGATCTTCGGGGATGGGGATGTCGAGCCGGCCTTCGGCCTGCACGGCGGCGGCGAGGGCAGCCTGAACTCGATCTCGCTCCGCTATCCCGACGGGAAGGAACACGTCCCGATGTCTCTGGATCTGCTGACGGATGTCCCTAAGGGTACTGTCTACCATCAACGGGCCGGCGGAGGCGGCGGATACGGCGATCCCCGCAAACGGCCGAGGCAACTGGTCGCCAAAGAGGTGCGCAACGGAACAGTCTCGATGGAAACGGCACGCGATGCCTACGGCGTCGTGGTCGATCCGACCACCTTCAATGTGGATGAAGCCGCGACGAAATCAAAAAGGACGCAGGAAGCATCCTGACGACCCGCGCCACGCCGGTCTCGGCATCTGCATGAGATTCGTTTGATATGAGTGTGGCAATCGAGAGCTTCTGACCAACTGAGTTTGGAATTCGCGATATTGCGTAATCGCGGAGTAGTCAACTTAAAGGTGGATTTCTGAATGGACTTCGAGTTATCCGAGGAACAGCAACTGGTTCGTGATACCTTTCGTCGCATCTGCGAGGAGCGAATAAAGCCGGCCGCCGCTGCGATCGACGAGGCGCATGAATTCCCGCGCCGGTGGTTTAAGGAACTGGGAGATCTCGGCCTGTTTGGTCTGCGTTATCCGGAGTCCGTGGGCGGCTCGAATCTCGGATCTGTCGCGTGTTGCCTGGCCATCAGCGAGGTCGCCAGCGGATCGCTCTCCCTGGCGGCCGCCTCGGCTATGCAGTCCTTGATGGGAACCGATTTCCTGTACACTTTCGGCAACGAGGACATCCATGACAGGCTCCTGAAACCGGCGATCCAAGGCGATAAGATCAGCACCATCTGCATTACGGAACCGGGGGCCGGAAGCGATCTCTCCTCGATTTCCACATCGGCCGAAAAGGTGGACGGTGGCTACCGCCTGAATGGACAGAAGACGTGGATTACGGGAGCCCCCGTCGCCGAACTCTTCACGGTCTTCGCCCGCACCGGGAAGGACGCACGGTTGACCGCGTTCCTCGTCGAGCGAGATTTCCCTGGACTGACGGTCGGACGGGCCATTGAAAAAATGGGCTGTTGGGCGCTGCCCACGTCGGAGCTCTTCTTCGACGACTGCTTCGTTCCCGACGATCATCGCCTCGGCGAGGAGGGTGGCGCAGAGAGCAGCCTGCGCAAGATTCTCGGAGAAATCCGGGTGCTTACCAGTGCCCTGGCAATCGGCGTCGCACGCGGCGCGCTGGATGAGGCCCTGGAGTACGCCGGGCAGCGCAAGCAGTTTGGCAAGCTCATCAACCGCTTCCAGGCAATTCAGATGAAACTGGCGGAGATGGGCACGGACCTCGAGGCCGCAACCCACCTGGTACACTACGCCGCCTGGCTGATGGACCGGAACAAACCGCACACACGCGAGGCGGCCATGGCCAAACTCTTTGCCACTGAACGGGCCGTGGACATCTGCGACAAGGCTACGCGCATCCTCGGCTCCTATGGCTACGCGATGGAATTCGCCGCACAACGCCATTTCCGAGATATCCGATTCACTCTGTACGGAGGAGGAACGAGTGAGATTCTCAAACTCCTCATAGCGAGGGAAATGACGGCGTGAGATGATGCTCGCTCACGTGAACCCAAAACGATGAAAAGGGAAAGCCTCGAATGAACGCCGAGAAGAGAGTCCGAATCCTGTTCGCCAAGCCCGGCTTGGACGGACACGACGTCGGCGCGAAGATCGTCGTGCGAGCCCTGATGGAGGCGGGTTTCGACGTCATTTACACCGGCCTGCGGAAGACTCCGGAGGAGATCGTCCAAACGGCCAGCGACGAGGATGTGGGCGTCATAGGCCTGTCCATACTGTCAGGCTCACACACTCCCATATGTGAGAAGATGAAGACCCTCCTCGATGAGAACGGGCTGCATGACGTTCTCTGGATCGTGGGCGGGAACATCCCGAGTAGCGATCATCCGCACCTCCGGGAACTAGGGGTCCACGCAGTCTTCTCCGTTGGCACCCCACTTTCCTCGATCATCGACTTCATACGCGAGAACGTGTCATGACCCCCGAGCCGAAGCAGGAACCCAAACCCGTCTTCCATGAGTCCGGGATCGAGGTCAAAGCCGTCTACACGGACGACGATGTTCAAACAACGGGCGGCTACGACGGAATCGGCAACCCGGGCGAGTTCCCGTTTACCCGAGGCATCCACAAACTCATGTACCGCAAGCGCCCGTGGACCATGCGCCAGTACGCCGGTTTCGGGCAGC
>JAUXGE010000344.1 GCA_030622435.1 Planctomycetota bacterium | reverse complement strand
TGGTGTACTGGGCACGGCGGAAATTCAAGCGGTTTCGATGTCACCAACGGCGGGCCACGCACTGGCTTGGCCGCGTTGCGCGACACGAACCCGACCTGTTCTACATGTGGCAGATCGTGATACGACCGCCGACTGAGCAATAAGAGCCGGATGAGTCGAGAGGCTCACGTCCGGTTCCGTGAGAGCCTGGGGGTGAAATCCCCCCGGGCTACTCGACCCGCTCCAGGCGTCTTGCTGCTCCGTCTCTGCGCAATCTGCTGATTCTGTGGATTTTCTCTGAGGACGTTGAACGAGTACTGGGGCAAAGCAGATAGCTTCTTAAGCATAATGTCCCCCGATTTCGATGGAGGCGGGTGCTTGCAGTCACCCATTCACTTGGGTTCGTTTCGTATATTCATTTTCATTTTGGTTGGTCCGTCGAGTCGGGAGGGGGCGTTGGGGCAGACTTGGCGCGGCCTTGGGGTGTGGTGTGGCCGGTCGAGCCTTGGATGTTGCGGCGGTTGGCGAGGCGCCTAATGTTGGAGACGATTTTGGGCATCGGGCACACTTCCTTTCTATATTAATAACTTGCGGGGTGATCGCTGGGGAGGGCGTTGTTGAGCGATCAGGAGGAAAGGTGAAGAATGAGTCGAACGTCGGGGCTGCTGGACAGCGCTGTAAACATGTTAGCGCATCAAGAATCGTGGCTTGAGGGGCCAAAAACGGCGGTTCTTGCAGGTTCTGCAGAAACGTGTGTCACCCCGTATTCTGGAGCCGAGTGAAGGTGTCGACGCTCCAGGGCTCGAAGACTTTGGAATCATAGGT
Organism: Planctomycetota bacterium; assembly: GCA_030622435.1. Classification (GTDB taxonomy): domain Bacteria; phylum Planctomycetota; class Phycisphaerae; order UBA1845; family UBA1845. The sequence continues at coordinate 4,181 of JAUXGE010000344.1, read as the reverse complement.
GTTTTTAGATCTCCGGAGATGTTTACAGCGGTGGTCTGCTGACCCGACCTATGGGCTTGCAGGCTGAGGAAGACGCAACGCCTTGACTGGGGCGCGGCTATTCTCATTCAGTTGGGTTCGGTGCGTCGGGGACGCGCTCTACGGTTACGGTGCCTGTGTGGCTCGGCTCCGTGAGCCGTGCTCCGGTCCGGCGGTGATGTTCGAGTGCCTGCACTGCTGCCACAGCAGTGGCACACGCGTGCAGCGGCCGGTGTCCCCGCCGGGCGTTGAGTCAAGTCGGTGCGTCGGGGACGCACCCTAGAGCAAGCTCTATCCAATTGTAGCGTCCGAGTGCGAGTTTGGCCTGACAGCAAACGGGTTTCAGACGCTACGATTGCCTTGAAAGCGCTATAGTACCGTGTTTCACAAGTTTCACGACTATCTTCGAGTGCCACTGGTGGGCAAGCCGCCAGTGGCACCCCTTTTGTTCTGTTTGATCTCGGGATAGTCGCATGATTTATGGAACACAGTACTAGTGCTTGATCACGCTTCAATCTGTGGGTTCACCGGACCTAACGTGTTCACAACGCCGGTGTGAGTTCCGCTTCCTTACGGGCGCGGCTCGGAAAGCACTTGCCATGAAACCCACAAAATGAGGGTTGACGATGCACTAGAATGAAAACGTCGAGGCGTGCACGACACAATCCGCGGGTCCACGTTCCACATAGTGGAATCGGCGATTTCGGCCGGTGGCAGCCATAATGCGTGAACGACCGGTCCGCTCCCTCACGGTTGCGGTTCTGAACGGGCAACCACGTCCCGCCGGAAGTGCCACGGACCGCGCTTGACACCGTCCCGCACCGCCACGATCTTGATACCGATGAGCAGCCCTCACGAGAAGAAAGGACCTTTCGATCGATCCGCCGCTCTATCCGTAGACCTGGCCGGGATCAGTATGTCCAACCCGGTCATGACCGCCTCCGGAACCTGCGGCTACGGCCCGGACTTCGGCGAGCTGGTTGATGTAAAGCAGCTCGGGGCCTTCGTCACCAAGGCCATCTCCTGCGAGCCCCGCAAGGGCAACCCCCCCGACCGGATCGTGGAGACGCCCGGCGGGATGCTCAATGCGATCGGTCTGGCCAACATCGGGTTGGACCGGTTTGTCGAGGAGATAGTGCCGTTCTGGCGGCCGGTGGGCATCCCGGTTATCGTGAACGTCGTCGGTCACAGACTGGAGGACTACCTGGCCGTATGCCGCCGCCTGGATGAGATCGAGTGCATTGCCGGGCTGGAGCTTAACGTCTCTTGCCCCAACGTTTCAGACGGACTGGAGTTCGGCACGGATGCTGCGCGACTCCACGGTCTCGTGAGCGCCGTTCGCTCTGAGATTCATCACGCGAAGCTCATCGTCAAGCTTTCGCCGAACGTCACTGACATTGCAGAGACCGCTGCCGCCGCGGTTGACGCCGGGGCCGATGCCCTGTCGGTGATCAACACGTTGCGTGGTATGGTCATCAATGTGGACACGTTCAAGCCGATGCTGGCGAATCGAACGGGCGGTCTTTCCGGCCCGGCGATCAAGCCGGTGGCATTGCACATGGTGAATCACGTTTACACAAAGGTCGCTCGGAAAGCCGGGGTGCCGATCATCGGGATGGGTGGCATCGTAAGCTGGCGCGACGCGGTGGAGTTTTTCCTGGCCGGTGCGACGGCGGTGGCGGTCGGGACTGCCTTGTTCCTCGATCCTCGTACACCGGTTCGTGTCTGCGAGGGTCTGGCGGATTACATCGAGCGGCGCGGGCTGACTTCCGTCCGAGAGCTGATCGGGCGTGTCGAGTAGTAAGATCCCAGTAATAGCCTGCGCTCCCAATCAGAACCGCGACTGTCAAGGAGCGGACATGCGGCGGGCAAGATGTTGCCCCGGCGGCCGGACGTCGGACTGCAAAGCGCACTTTCCTACATGGGATGCGTGTAAGTGAGTCAGACAGAAGGATCTCCATGCACACTGGAGTTTACGTTGGCTGTGGTCAACTCCCGCCGTCGCGCCTTTGATTGATTCGACTGGCTCTGCAGAGGATGGGGGCTTTCTAGTGCCGTTTCCAAGGCGGTAGTATCGGTTTCGCAGGTCATTGTAGCGGCCTGCGACCTCGCAGGCCGTTTTCCCGGGCAGGTGCTGTTGCGCGCGCCGGCCGGCGGGGCCGCCGGCCGCTACAGACTTGGGCTTTACATAATCGTCTGGGAACGGGACTAGACCCCGGAATGCCTCCGCCTCCACGAATATCCGTCGGCCGGCTTCCGAATAAGATACCGACGTGACAATGGAGTGTTCCATTGACGCTGAGTCGGAGGGTACGTTGCATGAGCCGGTGTGTGGCACAACCAATGTAGCCCAGCTGCCCTCGGCTGGGAGCTTAACGCCGCCCTCGACCGGGAACCTGCGGCCGTTCTCCGTTGTCGCACACGCTTATCATAAAGTATGGGAGACTGATCCATGTTGGCTGCCTTTGAATGGAACACGGCGACGCTCGCGATTGCCATGAGCTTGACGATCCCCATCGTCGCCATTCTCTCCGGCGCGTGGTACAAGATCGAGCGGACAAGGTCGGAGAACGGGCTCAAGCGGAGCATGATCGAACGCGGCATGTCCGTCGACGAGATTGAGCGTGTATTGAGGGCCAAATCCGGCAAAGGATGAGACTCCACCCCTTGACGTACCTCTTGCACGTGACATCCACCGTACACCAATCCGATGACAGGCCGGCGTCCTGCGTTTGAGCCGGAGATCGAGATTCGATGCGGTACGGTCGGCTCAGATGACGAGCCTCTGTCACCGACGTGCAGATCACCTATCATCCCTGTGTCGGCAGCGGAAGGTCGAAGTGTTCTGTTGTTCTCACATACGTACACCGACCCATTCGGCCGATCGCCTCGAGCTTGTCCGGATCGATCAGGCCGTCGTCGGCCAGCAAGTAGTCGTCCACGTGAATCGCCAGAATTCGCCCGAAGATGACGCTGCCTGATCCTGGCTGGTCGCCGAACCGCTTGATCTCCAGCAGCGAGCACTCGATGTTCACGGGTGATTCCTTGACCAGTGGCGGACCGACGAGCGACGCGGGTGCCGGTGTGAGGCCGGACTTATCGAACTCGTCGATATCGGGCGGGTACTCGTAAGCACACTGATTCGCACGCTCCACGATGGCCTGGGTGACAGTCGCCACCACGAACTCGCCGGCGGCTTCCACGTTGCGCAGCGTGTCCTTGGAACTGCGATCTCGACGAAATGACGGTGCGACCATTACCACGGGCGGATTGGCCGACACCAGGTTGTACAGGCTGAACGGTGCCAGGTTGCGCACACCGTCTTGCGACAGCGTGGACACCAGCGCGATAGGCCTGGGCTGAATGAAAGTTATCAGCAGCCTGTAGGTCCGCTGCCAATCCGATTCGTGCTCACGTGTGTCGATATACATGATTGGATATCCTGTTTACGCCTTAGCAGCCTGTTGAATAGTGTAGCGTCGTCCCTCGTGGGCGACGAGGATGCCCGTTTGACGCCATCCACGATCCCAAGCGTGACACACTCGTGTCAGCGATGGGGACACGAAGGTGGTGTGTTAACGGAAACCATTGGTTGCCAGGCAAAGGCACGCCGCTTTGGCCGGACTGAGCCGGACAGCGTCAATAAGGCGCCACGTCACCGGACGGCGGGGTGTCGATACGAATCTGCTGCGCGCTTGGGCATTCTGGAGATGCTACGTGCCATATTCGGACCACAAGTGTTCCTATTACGTTGCGCTACAAGATGTTGCGCTCCTGTGGCTGGCGTGTTAGTGGGATCTCCCTACAATAATGGTGACAGTGGGGGGAATCATCGATCTGATCAGTGATGGAGAACGGCCGATAACATGCGCCAATGTTCATTGCCAGCACGGTGCAGCGGCATTTCTCGGGAGTGGGTGTCTCGAAATAGAGCACTAGAAAGGTAGCGTGTGTGCTCGGGCTGTGATTGCGCGGACGGCTTGGAAATCACCTGTTGCCTGGTCCAAACGGCCGGGGTTTCTGCATAGCACATGCGCAAAGGCCACAAACGCGGTTTCCGGTCTCAACTGGTCGATAGTCAGATAAGAACGCGAATTGAATAACATCTGCTAGGACGACAGGAGGCTCGTCATGTCGATCCGAAAACGCATCATGATGATTTC
>JAUXGE010000242.1 GCA_030622435.1 Planctomycetota bacterium | reverse complement strand
GGCGAAAGGTGCGAGCCCACGGCGTGAGCCGTGGGTTGAAGGTGCGTCGAAATGAAATGAGCCCCAGAGGGGCGACACACGGAATCTCGCGGAGGTCGGATGCACGACGTGTGTTAGCACTACAGCGCAAAGTCGCTGATCTTGGCCTCCTGAGGGTCCTTCTCGATCCCGAAAACGCGGATTGAGTGACTCAAGGGACCGAGTTTCGGACTACTTTGCGCTGTAGTGTTAAGCCGCCCACACTGTCACGGCGTCTTTGGCTTGATCTTGTGTTGACTCACACTTCTCCTTGAGCACGATACGGATCAGTCGGACAAACTCGGCTCGACTGGTATTGGCCGTTTCAGAACATGAAAACACGGATTAACGCATGATTGAGAATGAGCACGCCAAGCCATCGACTTCACCACCGAATCCGACGCCTGAATCCGCCCATGACGAAGGCTCGCCGGATCCTCTGCCCGTCGTCCGGTCGGTGATCGGCGGTGTTCTCATGGGGCTCGCCAATCTCGTCCCCGGCGTATCCGGAGGCACTATGATCCTGGTCACCGGCCTCTACGACGAGTTCATCAGCAGCATCGCAGACGTCACCCGCCTCCGCTTCACGAAGCGAAACATCGCCTTCCTGGCCATCGTCGGAGGCACGGCCGTCGTAGCCATCGCCGCACTCGCCGCCACACTGAGCCGCGCGGTGACGTTGCACCGCGGCGCAATGTTCTCACTGTTCATCGGGCTGACTTTGGGCGGAGCGCCGCTGCTGTATCGAATGCTCAAGCGGATCACGATCGGCTCCGGGATCGGTATGGCCATCGGACTGGCCCTCATGATCGCTGTAGCAGTCACGCGTGAGGACTCTCCGGACCAAGAGGCCATCAAGACAGCCGTTGCCGCCGGCGAGTTCATCATTCAGCCGGACTATCCGCGCGATGTCGCGGCCGGTGCGCTGGGCATGTCCGCAATGGTCCTACCCGGAATCTCGGGCGCATACATGCTGCTCGTTCTGAACCGGTATGAGACGATTCTGGCCGCTATCGCGGTGACAAAGGACTACGTTATGTCGGCCGGGCACAACGGCGACCCGATGACCTTCCTTCGCGTGATCATCCCGACCGGTATCGGCGCAATCGTGAGCCTCGTATTTCTAAGCAATCTGCTCAAGTGGATGTTGCACCGGCACGAGAAGTTCACTCTCGGGATGCTCCTTGGGATTCTGCTGGGCTCGGTCGTGGGGATCTGGCCGTTCGATGCGGCTACGACAACCCCAGATTATGCTCTCGGGCTTCTCCTGGCAGTAGTCGGATTCGTTGCCACCACCCTGCTCTCTCGACTCAAAGCATGAAAAAAACGCCGAGACACCTTGTCTCGACGTTTTGGTTTTTTGGCTTTTTGGAGGTTCGACGTTTCTTGAGCAGTTTCTAGTATCTTGTAGCGATCGACGTGCGTCCTTTCGTAGGTCGCACCCACACCGAATCTTCGTCACCCACAAGGGGTGACGCTACATCAAGACCGAACACGGTCTAGGCCGCTTCACTCTTGGGAACGTGCTTCCTCGCCAGCTCGACGATCGCATCGAAGTCGGACGGAGAATGGATGGCCATTTCGCTGAGCATCTTACGGTTCACCTCGATGTCCGCCATTGTGAGCCCGTAGATAAACCGGCTGTAGCTGATTCCGCGCATGCGGCAAGCGGCCGTCAGTCGCGTTATCCAGAGAGCACGAAAATCGCGTTTGCGCCGCCGCCTATCCCGGTACGCGTTCACGCCCGCACGGACGATCGCTTCCTTCGCGAGACGCCACCTCTTTCCCGGAGCGCCGCGATGCCCTCGCACCTTCTTCAGAAGGCGAACCTTCTTCCTATGTCGGGCAGCGCCGCTTGTCGCTCTTCCCATAGCCTGTCAACTCCTGCAAGGCAACGATTCGAATCTGATCCGCTTTCCGGGACGTACTCGCTTCAGGACCCTGCTTTGCCCAGGGCCTCTTTGATACGGGCAGTAAACGCCTTTTTCAGCACGGCCGGCCTCCGCAACGAACGGCAACGGTTGCCACTTTTCCCGCTCATGAGATGCCCCGTATTGGAGCGTCTGTGGCGAACCTTGCCGGTGGCCGTGATCCTCACGCGCTTCTTGATACCCTTGTGTGTCTTCATCTTCGGCATAGTTCGCCTCGCCTTGTGATACCGCCTCGGTTGTCCAGAGCCCCGTATTGTATACCCCCAATTCATTCATGCAACACCGGTCTGGCATCAATCTGCGCAGTGGTGCATCCCGAATGGGCTGGTGAATCTGACGAGGGTGGCATGGACAAGGGCCGCCTACGCCGACGTTTCCAAGTGCCAAAGATGTCTGAGGGCGGTCCTTGCCCGTGCTCGGGGCTTCCAGCGGCCGCAGTGGCGGAACACGGGCAAGCTCCGCTTCCTGCTTGCGAACAGGTTCTAGCGGCCTGAAAACGCGTCGGCGCGGGGGGTGTGGATCGCACCTTCCGCTTGCCCATGCCACCCAAAATGGGACGCACCCGACGCAGACGAGGTTCTTGGCAAATTTCACGGGCTTTCCAGAGAGATGCTGCCCAGACCGTTGAATCAGCAAGTACCCTCTCTGCCAAACGGCAGGAATCCCCACCTGCGCCCGGTGCTGGTGCGCTTTACTGCTCCCCATCCCACGGCGACAATCCGATGAGCCGACCACCGATTCTTGGCAATCCGATCCGGCTGCGGCCGCTCGACCTGGAAGGACCATGAGAACAACCAAAGGGTCAACCGAAGTGACGCCGACGGATGCGCCCAGCACGGAGCCGGCCGAGGCTGCAACCAGAGAGATCCCTCACGATCTCTTCTGCCAGGAATGCGGCTACAACCTCCGAGCCCTGACCAGCGACCGCTGTCCCGAATGTGGACATTCGCTGGAGACCGTCCGGGCGGCCAGGACTCAGATCCCATGGATATACAGGAAGGAGATCGGCCGCTTTCGTGCCTACTGGCGGACGATCTGGATGGTTATGTTCCGTCAGCGGGTCTTCGGAGAAGAGATGGCCCGCCCGGTCAGCTACCCGGACTGCCAACGGTTTCGGTGGGTGACGGTCCTCCACATCTACGTCCCTATCCTGCTGGCGACCCTTGCCGCTTACGCGATCGGACCGCAACAAGCCCGCCCCTTTGGGGATGACCTCTTATATGAGGCCCTCACCGCGGTCTGGCCCGTACCCATCTTCCACACGCTGATTCTGCTGTACTTGGCGGCGATCACGGGCGTTCCGAGCTACTTCTTCCATCCCCGAGGGATTCCGGTCGCCCTCCAGAACCGGGCGATCGCAATGAGTTATTACGCGTGTGGGCCGCTGGCTCTTACCGCCCTTCCCGGCGCAGCGGCCATCGTCGCCATCCTCCTGCGAGGCAACGGGTATTTGGGCATGGCCGCACAGTTGTTTGCCATTGTCCTGCCCTTCGCCCTGTTACTCATTTGGCTGATCGACCTGCTCCACATCAGCCGGAGGGTCATGCCGCAATACCGGGGGCGTGCGTATCTGATTCTCGTGTGCGTGCCGGGGCTTTGGTTCTTCCTGGCCGGGCTGATTCTCTTCGGAATCCCACTGTTCATTTGGTACATCGTCTTGATCACCGCGACGATGTTTTGACTCGTACGATACGTGGTCGTTCGGCCAACCCATCTTCTAGGACTCTGGCTTCCGCGGCCTATTGCCATCGAGGAAGAAGGGCATATCGAGTTCGTCCCAGTTGATGCCGCCGCCTTTCCGGAACGTATACGCCCCCCCGTCATCAACACCATCCTGGCCGATGCTGTACAGCACCGGTGGCGTTGCATCGGGACAATAGCTGATGGGTCGTCCATCATCAGCGAACGGATCAGCCGGGATTGTCGGAAGGTATTCGGAGACCAGATCGCTCAGCGCCGACGGCCATCGCCCGTGGTCGATTTCGTAGAGTCGGATCGCCAGAGCGGTGGCGGCCATGCGACGCATCGCCAATGCACGAAAATGGAGAACAAACGTCCGATCCACCCACGGGAGCTCCGTCCAGCTGATTGGATGAAGTATCCGCTCCCACTCTGTCACTTGACCCGGCTTGACAGGCGCGACAGCCGCGGCCGTTGGCCGGTCAGATGACCGAGCCGCCGCAACATACTTCGTCATCCATGCAAGGCCGAACATCGCGTCATGCTCATACAGCGGTCGCTTTACAAAGAGAAGGATCGCGTTCATGTTCGTGGTGGCGTTTCCGGGAGGAGGCCTTCCGAAAAAGGCGTTCGGTGTCATTTGACCGTCAACAATAGCCTTGATAGTGTCCAGTTGCGACATTCGCTCAGACTGCATAGCGCGGACTAATGCCTTCTGCGTGCCATCTTCCGCGAGAAGGTCCGTGATGAGTGCTTGGAACTCTTCGCGACTCGCCGCCCGTTCGCCCTCAGCCATCGTTTCGGATTGTGCCCTGACGACGAGGCTTGGCGCAACTCGCTCCACTCGATTCACGGCCAGAGCGCTCGCGGCAATCGCCAGCAAGTGCGAGATCAAGGTAGGCCCTGAGTCGATAGCTCGGACCTGTGTCAACGCATCTCGTAGCGTTCCGATCACGGCGGCGTCATCACCGTTGACGTGGTAGTATCCGGCTGTCGCGGAGAGCAGCTTGACCAGCCACCGCTGTCCCGACAGGGAAGGGTACATGGTGGCGATGGCCGGAGTCCGAATTCGTAGTCCCCAATCGACACGCGTGCGCGACCGCGCCTGACGTACAAGATCGAGGGCTTTGACGTTCTTCTCGACGACGGCTTTGACCTCATCGAGCCTCTGATACAGGGTCAGCCGATCCTCGACCACGGCCGCGATCAGCGCTTCGTCGTCCGGAGTCAGACTCAGGGCGATCTCCGCGTCGAGCACGAACCTGGCCGCGTTTTCGGCATCAGGCACGGGCTCGGGAGGGTCGAAATCCTGGGGGTAGATAGGTTCGCCGGCAGCGACGATCCTGTCGACCTCGGCCTGGAGCCGTCGATGAGCGTCCCACCCCCACCACCAACGCAGCCCGGCGAGGATCAATACGAGGAGGCCGATGACGAGGCCGACCCGTTTGAGCCACCAGTACCGGAGGGGCACGGGCCCCTCCGCCTCCCAGTCGCTCGGAACGTGCTCTTTTGTCCGATCTGTCCGGTCGGGCTCTTCGGGCTCGACGGCCTGGGCGGGATCGGCGCTCGGCTCGCTTTCAGTCATCCTCGGCTCCTGGGGAATCCCCGGAATGTACGCGGCTGGCCTCGAATGTCCCTGGTTCAACACTCATTCTATCCCAGGCTCCGATAATTTCACTGTGGCGGTCGTCCCGTGCCATGGTTGAGGCCTGTATTGGGATCGGCAGCCGGCCCGTCCGGGTTCCCACCCGCCCCACGCTCCGGCATCGTCATACTTTCCACCCTGTCAGGAGCGTTCCCCTGGCATGGCATCGCCCAATCTTGCCATCCGCTCGTCTAGGCTGAAGCCCGCCGCCATGCTCGACCGTCCTGATACTGCGACGGCAGGAAACCCTCCCCTGATACTGGCGGCCACTGGGTCTTCGAGGTTTTGGATTCTGGGACTTGCATGAAATGATCGGGTACGATATAGAACGGTTCTTGCCCGAGAGGGGCATGGGTACGGCGATACGCCGGTGCGTGGCGATCGGCGCGCCTGAGGATGCCGCTGCCTGAGCTTGGCCTTCGATAAGGCAGCGCAAAGCGACGTTCCCTTGGACTGAAGCATACGGCAGGTTTCGCACGGTTCCACCGTATTGCTCGGCCGGAGCCGGGCGTTGCCGGCAGCCTACCCGAACGTTAGGAAGAGCGATCCTCAGTAAAACGGAGACCTCCTGGTGAGCACCCTGACGAAGATTTTCGTCGTTCTGCTGGTCGTCTTCAGCATCGCGTACACGTCGATGACGGTTGCGATCGTTGCGCGGACACCGAACTGGAAGGACACGGCCGAGAAGTACAAACAACACGCCCAAATTGCGGACACGAACCTGCGACACGCCCACGCGGCCTCTGCCGCACGGCTCGCAACCGCAGACGTTGCCCTGCGCGACCAAAGAGAGCGGGGGACCGAACTCGGCTCACAGCTCGAGACGACCCGGATCGAGGTCGCCCAGGCACGGGCGGAGGTTGAGCGGGTCAAAACCGAGAAGGACAACGTCCAGGCCTTGAACCGCGGGCTACTCACTCAGCTCGAGGTGGCCGAGACCACCCGAACCGAGTACCGCAGACAGCGCGAGAACCTCGAACAGCGAAATGTCGATATCGAGCGCCGTAACATCGACCTGAACGACCGTGTGAACGAGCTGACAGCCCAGACGGTCGTGCTGCTCGAGCAGCGAAGGCAATACGAGCAGCAGATCAACATCCTTCGAGGCGAGAACGAGAAGCTTGCGCGACAAGGTCGGACATCGACCGGCAGCCTCGAGTTCGAGCGACCCGAAGGGGCGGCGATGTCCGACGTTGTCGCTATGACCCCTGTCTCAAGTACGCCGATCCGTGGGAACGTGCTCGAGGTTACACGCAATCTCGTGACGATCAGCGTCGGCAGCGCTGACGGCGTGCAGAAGGACATGGTTTTCGTGATGCACCGGAGCGGTGAGTACGTCGGCGATCTGAAGATCAGTCTGGTCGAGCCGAACCAGTCGGCCGGTCGGATCGTTCGATCAACCGTCGATCCAACGGTAGGCGATGAGGTGACCGACGAGAGAGGTCTCGTCGGATCGCGCGGTTAGATCGCGGTCGGGACGCCGGCGACCCTCGAGGTCGAGCAGTCCCGCGGCGAGTCAACTGGAAACCAGAGCAGACGACCAATGACCGAACAACCGGCTTCCGACGGACCGGAAAACGACATCTACACCGTGCTCTTGATTCTCGCCACGGTTCTCGTGGCTGCGGCGACGGTGTTTCTGGCGATGCGCAACCAGCAGCTTTTCGGTAGCTGGTTGCCATTCCCCTGAGCGTAGCGGTGCATCCGCAGCGGTGGTGCTGTGGGTGACGTGCCGCGGACCGTGTCGGGTCCGGGCACCCCATCGGATCCGGCATGGGTCCACCGTGTGCGTCCGGTCGTGACGGGGAGTCGAGCGGTTTGCCCCGTCGGCGGAAGGTTCGGCGACCGGAGGGCATGATTGCAGCTGACTGAGACGGATGCGTCCAGCCTGGACGTATGTGGTAGAGGGATCTCCCGTGATTTTCGACTCACTCCTTGGCATGTTCAGCGTCGACATGGGCATCGACCTGGGCACCTGCAACACACTGGTATGCGTCAAGGGTGAAGGAGTCGTCCTGAACGAACCGTCGGTCGTGGCCGTCCGTCGAGGCACCAACAAGGTTCTGCGCAACGGCAACGCCGTGGG
>JAUXGE010000277.1 GCA_030622435.1 Planctomycetota bacterium | reverse complement strand
AGAGGAAGCCCAGCGCCAGGCCCAGACCGCCGCGTACACGGCAGAGCGGATCAGCCGGTTCTTGCAGGATATGTTGTCATCGGTGTCTCCGGAGAAGGCACGGGGGCGCGACGTCACGATTCTCCGCGAGCTTCTCGAGACGGCGGCCCGCAGGGTCGAGAAGGACTTAATCCTCGAGCCTGAGATAGCAGCGGCCCTTCATACGACAATTGGTGACACGTACCGCAGTCTCGGTTTGTACGACGAGGCTGAGCCGAGTCTTCGCGCCGCGCTGAGCCTGCGCCGGGAACTCTACGGGGATGAACACAAGGACGTCGCCGAGAGCATGAACAATCTGGCGATTCTCCTCAAGGCCAAGGGGGATCTTCAAGGGGCTGAACCCTTGTACCGTCAGGCGCTGGACATCAACCGCCGGGTGCTTGGCGAGGATCATCCGTATGTAGCGATTGCCATGAACAACCTGGCCGGGTTGCTGAAGGGGAAGGGGGATTATGAAGCAGCCGAGGCACTTTATCGTGAGACTCTTGCCGCGACGCGCCGGTTGTATGGTGACGAGCATCGCAACGTGGCACGCACCCTGCACAATCTGGCCGGTGTCCTCAAGCTCATGCACGATTACGCCGGTGCGGAGGAATTGTGCCGCGAGTCTCTCGATATGAACCGCAGACTCCTGGGCGACGAGCATCCCCGTGTGGCCGATCACCTGGTGAGTCTAGCGTTGATACTGAAAGACAGAGGCGAGTATGCCGCGGGTGAGGCGCTATGCCGTGAGGGGCTCGGTATTCAGAGAAAGGTGCTGCGCCCCGACCATCCGCACGTCGCACGAAGCTTGAATGCGCTGAGCATGCTGCTTAGAGAGCAGGGTAAGCTGGAAGAGGCCGAGACGGCTTGCCGGGAGGCACTCTCCATTCGCCGCAAACGGTTCGGAGACGAGCATGCCGCTGTGGCAACAAGTCTGAATAGCCTCGGGCGGATCGTGGAAAAGCAAGGTGACTTGGCGGCCGCAGAGGCGATACACCGTGAAGCCCTGGAACTGCGGCGCAGGCTTCTTGGAAGCGCGCACCGTGATACGTTGACATCTATGAATAACCTGGCGTCTCTGCTTCTTGAACGAGGCGACCTGTCTGAAGCCGAGCCCATGTTCCAAGAGTGTGCGGATGCCGCTCCAGGGGCGTTTCCTCGAGGTAATTGGCGCGCTGCGGCCTTTCAGGCCGACTACGGCTACTGCCTGATGAAGCTCGAGCGATTCGACGAGGCGGAATCGCAACTGCTGGAGGGTTACGGGAAGCTGGAGGACGCCCTCGGGGATCAAGCCGTAGAGACACGCGAAGTTCGCGCTTATCTGTTCGACCTCTACAACCTCATGGGTATGCCGGGCAAGGCCGAAAGATACGTCGAGCCGCAGTGACTTTTCGGATGCTCCCTTGCGACCTCGAACTGGGGGCGGTGAGTCAAGCTTCGTTCGCGCCCGTTACGAAGCCGGACTTGTCAGTGATGCCCGAGTCCGTATTCCCCGCGTTCGGTATCCCAGAGTCGGCTATGCCGATCCAATGCCGCGCCGTGTCGGTTTCGTCGCCTGACTCGGCGCCACACGGGCCTTGCATGCCCCGGTTGATGCGATCCCGCGAACGATCAGTCAGCCGAGGGGCAGGCAGGTAGCTGGATGTTGAGCCAGGAATCATACACGCCGGCGCCGTTGAGCAGATCGATCACGCGCAGGATGTCCGGCGGTCCGCAGACGCCGCTGCGGTCAACGTCACATTGCCAGGACTCGCAGAATGCGACGCCGTTAAGACAATCAATGACCCGGAGAATGTCGGAAGGGGCGCTGGTGTGGTCACCGCTCACGTCGCCGGGCAAGCTGCCGATGCATGTACTCGCTCCGCAGCCGGTATGCTCGATGCACGTCCAAGCCCGGGTCGGTATGATCCCGTTGAACACCAGCGTCGCAGCGCTTCCGACGACCACGACATCCGCAATCGTCGGTGCCGTCCCCGCCGGGGTGATTGTCACGTTGAAATCGCTCGACGTGGCACCCGAGACGCAGGACTCGGCTGAGAACGTGATCTCGATGGAATTCCAACCGCCGGGATTGGATCCGTCCGGCATCGAAGGTTGGCGGGCATCGAGGGCGCAGTTCGGCGGGAAGACCGAAGCGATCCCGCACGGACCCAGGTTGAGTTCGCGCACCAGGCCGGGCTCAGTGATCACGAAATCGGTTACGTGCTGTTCGGGATCGTCTTCCTGCTGAGCGTAAATGCGTGCCGTCTGGCCCACCAGAGCTGTGTTGTCACTCTGTGTGCTGCCGTCGGCCAGCGACTCGAGACGCATTCTCAGCACATACCGGTCGCCGGCAGACGAATTGTCGCCCATATGGTACTGGCCGATAGGATCAGGCACGCCGTCGATGCGGGCGATGATCGTCACGTCATCCAGTGCCGCCTGGACCGTCCCGTTGATGGTGACCGTTCCGTACAGAATCGCGTCCGGCTCGGGAATGCCGGCCAGGGAGCCGGCTGTAATGCCGCACACGACAAGCGCGGATTCAAGCAGTGTTAGTTTCATCGTCCCATTTCCTCCAAACTGGATAATACACTTTACTCCCATCCATGCAAAGTGTCGTTCGTCGATTCTTTTCCTCAACGACAGTATGCTCGATCATGGCTTCCGAACCGTGCCGGGCTGCGTTTGCCTGGTCGACGGTGCTCCTGGAATCAGCGGGCCGGACGGTGAACCGGGGTGTGATCCGCGCACGGTGCCCACATCCGTCTTCAAAACGCCGCTGCTGCTGGTTTGCAGCTTCAGGTTCATATCACCAACGGCGGCAAGGGAGCCGATCACGCCCCATCCCGCAAAACCCAGTTCGATGTTGCGGCGCACGTGCTTGGGGTCTGTAGGATCCGCAAGGTGAAGCGTGAGGCAGGACAGCGGACTCTGAGCGAGCATAGAGAGATTCTGGATGAAGGGAATAGTGCTCGGATCTTGTGCCAGGATTTCCCTCATCGCAGCTTCCTTGATCGCCTTGTCCACGTCGAATGCATTGGCCTTTGCTTCCTCTTCCCTTGTAAGCTTCGGAGCCGTACTGATTTTCGGCGTACGCTTGTCCAGATCTCGCGCTTCCTTAGCCCTGAACTGCTTCATTTCGAACTCGATCCTGTTTTGGGGGTCGAGCATCCAGTTGAGATCGGGGTACTGGTTGTCCGGCTTATTCTTCGCCACCGGCTTTTCGTCCTCTCCGGTCTGGTCGACGAAACTGATCGGGTTGTTTCTCGCATACGCGTAGAAGTTCAGCTTCTGCGGCAGAAGCAGCCAGTCATCGGGGATGGTTCGTCCCAGTGGATCCGGTCGGTTGAACCGTCCGGTCGATCCCAGCACGTATCGTTTCTCGAAGTAGTGCAGACCGCTCTCGTCGTCCAACTCCTTGTTCGAGAAGCGGTAGTGGGGATCAAAAGGCGGCTCGCCGACCTGGTGGTCGAAACGCGGCTCTCCAAACGGGTAGTAGGCAGTCTCCCCGATCACCGTCTTGTGGGCGTCGGTTGTCAGATTCGTGGAGCCGACGTGATCAACATGATAGTAAGTGATATCGCGTGTGTCTCCGGCAGATGGACATTCCAGCATGGTGGCGTTCCCACAAAGGATCCAATAGGCCGAGCCGGGGCGCGTCCTGGTCAGGTTGTTCAAAAAGTCCGGCGAATTACGTTCGAAGCATTGCCAGCCGAACTGTGTTCCCGCGTACGTGCAGATATGTTGGATCGCCGGGTGCGTTCCGGTCAGAGTTTCGATCGGTGCGGTTTGAAGACCGGGCACGCCAACGAGGGTCGCCGTGTCAGTCTGCACCTCGACGGGGACTTCACTCACGGATCCATCGACGAGCAAGTCCCCCGGCTCGATCATGTGGATCCAGTAACCGTGGTTGGGCAGCAGGGTGTGCAGGGTGTTCGCTCCGGCACCAGGCTCGTAGCACGTGTACACGCCGGGATCGAACCCGTACACCGCCGTGTACGCTCCAGCGATTCCGGCCAACACGTCGGACGGCTCGTTCGAGACAGGATCGACCTGAAAACTGAAGAGGTTCCAACCGATGCCAAGCGAGATGCGCTGAGTGACGATTCCCGGTGGCGGGAAGGCTCCGTCAATACGGGCGACTCGCGTGCTCCCGGCGAAGATGTAATTGGCCGGTTCGCCGCCACGACTCTCGCTCAGACGATCGATGTACGTGGTCTGAACACCGTCCACGCGTTTGATGATGCGCCGTCCCTTGTAGTCGTAGAGATAGCGGGTATCCAGGCCGGTTCCCATGATCTTATGCAACCGGTCTGCGAAATCGTATACATAGCCGACCTCGTCTGCGGATGAGAGGTTACCGTTCCCATCGTAGCCGAAGCTGCGTTGTCGGGTGCCGTTGTCCGCCGCCGTGAGCGCATGTGGGCCGGGAGGGTCGCCGGGATCTCTGCCGATTCGGTTCACGGTCCCGAGCGCTCCGCCGCTTGTCATGTTACCGATGTTCACGGCCGTGTCGGGAATATCCGGGCTCGTCTTGGAGACCATGTTCCCCAGCCGGTCGTAATCATACTCGATCGTCCCGTATCCTAGGCCCGCGGCTCTCGCGAGGCGATATGAGTCGTCGAAGATGAAGTAGGCGGTCTGATTCCGAGGATCATCCTGCGGAAGCACTCGGCCATCGGTAATGCTGATGATGTTGTCCGCGTAGTCATATGTATATGAGAGATCCTGGAACGTTTCGGCCGCCGACAATGTAATCAGATTCGTCAGCCGAAGACGTGGGTCGTAGTCGTAGTTGGTTGTGATACCATTGCCAAGTTGGAAGGTCTTTCGATGTCCCGATGCCGTGTAGGTTGCCAGGCTCAGGAAACCGGGGATGGCTCGCAGAGAGCCACGCGCATCGTACTCGTGCCGGACCACGCTCCCATCGGGATAGACTGTTTGATAAGGTTGCCCGGAGGCATCGGATAGAGTGACCGTAGCATAGTCGCGCGTGCTGCCGTCAATCTCTTCGACGCGCTTGACAACGGTCTCCAAGTCGCCGCGAGCGCTGTAGCCCAAGAACTCGAAACCGCTCGTGTCCTCGACCCAGGCCAGGCGTCCCAGCGTGTTGCCGAGTTTGGGATAATCGACACTGGGTTGATCGTAGTGATAGGCGATATCCGGTGACCTTCCGAAACCCAAAGGCTCACCGGAATCGAGGTAGTCCTCTGTCAGAATCCGGTTAGCGCCGTCGTAGGTGTAGACGGTCTCCTGTCCCTTGGCGTCCACGGTCCGGACCAAGTTGCCGACGGCATCGTATGTGTGCGTCGTGTGCCCCCGGTCGCAGTCGTTAAGGAAGATCCTGCGCCCCAGCCCGTCGTAGCGGCGGTAGCTGATGTTGCCGTTGGCGTCCTCGATCTCGGCTAGGCGATCGGGCATGCCATATCGGTATTCAGTGACGAATGTGCCGGGATCGGCCATCGAAAGAGTCTCGATCTCGTGTACCTCTATCAATCGATCGAGACCGTCGTAGAGGAGTGTTTTGGGTGTGCCGTGGTGTGGTCCACCGATCAGAGTGTCCTCGCCGTCGTACTCGATGACGCGGAGTGGTTCGTAAACGGAGTCGAGCGTTGCCCTGATACCCTGTTCGTCAGGAGGTGTCACTGTTTGGGTGACGCGGCCACGGGCGTCGTACGACATGTCCGTCGAAGGCGAGGCCCCGGGCGGTGCAGACCAGTTTCCGTCACCGCCCGGGAAGGGCTGGGAGACCCTTCGTGCCTGGCCTCTGGTGTTATAGAGCGTGACATCCTTCATCACCGGACCGCCCGCTTCGTAGTCACCCAGGTTGCGTCCAAGCCCGTCGAAGAACCGGGTAGTCACCACGTCGGGAGAGTTTCCCTCGTTCGGCCGGATAATCGAAGTAATGCTGCTGATTGGTGCTCCAAGATCATACGTGTAGGTGCGCGACGGTGCAGCCTTATCATCGCCGGGGCGAATCTCGTGAGCCAGTCGGCCGAATGTGTCGTATGCGTAGCCGGTCACATGGCCGTTCGCATCGGTTATGGTCGTTGGCTTTCCGAAGCCATAGTCATACGTTGCGGAAACGACAAGATCCGGGTGGCCGCCACCGACGACAATGGTTTCCGTCACTGGATACGCATGCAGCGACAGGTCGTAATCGATGCGCCGATCGTTGTCGTTGGCATCGCGAAGCACGATCGGATTGCCGTAGGGGTCGACCTGCCGGCGGAGCATATTCACACTTTCGTTCGGCGTTCGGGGATCCCCGATGGCGAAGGACCGATCGGTGAGTGGTGGCGTCGGGCCTGCCGAAATGATTGACTCCGTTCGATGCAAGTTTCCCGTGTCGCCTACCTGCCCCAGAGGCAGTCCGTCGAAGTCGGATCGTAGCCATGTCGTTCTGT
>JAUXGE010000339.1 GCA_030622435.1 Planctomycetota bacterium | reverse complement strand
GATGGAAATAGGGTGCATTAAGCGGATTATCGGGTTTGTGGGCCCGACCTACATACCCGCGTCGAGCTTGCCCGCGAGTTGCGGCATACGGAACAGCCACGGGCAAGAATCTGAATCCCTTCATCAGGGGTTCAGACTCTTGTCCATGCCACCCGCCGGTCACGGAACCTGACCAGCATGGCTCCGTTGCAGGCACGAGGCGCGGCCCGTAAACTTCAGGCCATGGAAACGAAGACAACAATAGACCGGCTTAGTGGGTTCGTCGGGAAGACCGTGACGCTCAGCGGCTGGGTATACAACACGCGCGCCAGCGGGAAGATCGCCTTTCTCATCGTGCGCGACGGCACGGGGCTGTGTCAGTGCGTCGTGGAGAAGAGCGACGAAACTACAGGCTTCTTCGATGAGGTCAGGAAACTCCCACAGGAATCGTCCCTGGAGGTGACCGGCTTGGTGTCGGTCGATGAGCGGGCAGTCGGTGGGTATGAAGTGAAGGTCGTGGATGTCCGGGTCGTACAGACCGCGCAGGACTTCCCGATCACACCGAAGCCGCACGGCATCGACTTCCTGATGGGACACCGGCACCTGTGGTTCCGGTCGCAGCGGCAGTGGCACATCATGCGCATCCGTGCCACGGTGATCGATGAAATCCGTCGGTACTACAACGACAACGGGTACATCCTGGTCGATACGCCGATCTTCGCACCGGCCGCCGGCGAGGGAGCACAGACGCTGTTCCAGGTTGACTACTTCGGCGACCCGGTCTACCTGGCCCAGACGGGACAGCTGTACGTGGAAGCGGCGTGCATGAGCCACCGGAAGGTCTACTGCTTCGGGCCGACGTTCCGCGCCGAGAAGAGCAAGACGCGCCGACACCTGACCGAGTTCTGGATGATCGAACCGGAGATCGCCTACGCCAGTCTCGACGATGTCCTGGATGTTGCGGAGGACTTCATCTGCTCGGTCGTTCAGCGCGTGCTGCGCGACCACCGCGATGAACTCGTCGACCTTGGCAGGGACATCGACGCGCTCGAGGCCATAAAGAAGCCTTTCTATCGTATGACGTACAGCGAAGCCGCCGAGCTGCTGCATAGTTCCAAAGCCGTGGAACTGCTGGATAACGACCTCACGCAGAAGACGGCTGAGATTTCCGAACTCGGAAAGAAGATCGAGGAACTCGAAGCCGTTGCGAAGGGCGGCGGGAAGCAATGGAAGAAGGACAAGGCGGCCGCAGAGGTCATCGAAGCTCGTGAGCTCCGCGCGGAACTCGAGGAACAGTTGCGGAACATCCCGACCCACAAGAAGCTGGCAGCCGAGTTCAAGTGGGGCGCCGACCTGGGCGGGTCGGACGAGACCATCATCTCGCGTCTACACGAAAGGCCGGTGTTCGTGACGCACTACCCCAAGTACATCAAGGCGTTCTACATGCGCGAGGATCGCGACGACGATCGGGTGGTCGAGAACTTTGACCTGCTCGCACCGGAGGGCGTCGGAGAGATCATCGGGGGCTCGGCCCGCGAGGAGGATTACGACCGACTGCTCGCCCGCATTCAGCACGACGGACTTCCACAGGCGGATTACGAATGGTACCTGGACCTGAGGCGATACGGCAGCGTACCGCACGGCGGTTTCGGTTTGGGGATCGAGCGCACCGTTGCCTGGATCTGCGGCATCAAACACCTCCGCGAGGCAATCGCTTATCCGCGAATGCGGGGCAAGTTCTATCCGTAGGCTCGGGGTCGGACGCTACATCTTGCGCGCGGTGGTAGGCCCATGGCTTTAGCCGTGGGAGACTCGAATCGTCCCACCTACGGCAGACGAAAACAACCAATGTAATCGCGGGAAAGGCTCTATTCGCCTTGGAAGAGTAGGGTGCGGCCACGCCGCACCGTCCGGCTCTTCGTCGTTCAAATGGTGCGCCGGGGCACACCCTACCTGATTTCGCGCAGTAGCCGCTCGCCGAGAATGGTTCCAGTGCGCTCCGGATTCTCTCCCGTTTCCACACCCTCGGCCAAGCGCAGTCCGTCGTCGCTGAACAACTGAGCGTGCAACGACACGCCGTCACCATCCACGTGGGCCAGTGCGGCGACAGGGACGTGGCACCCGGCATTGATCGTGCGAAGAAAGCTTCGCTCGGCCGTGATGCACCGGCGCGTCGTCGCGTCATCCAGAACCTTGACAATGTCGACCGCAACATCATCCGCGCGTGTCTGAATCGCCAGCGCACCCTGTGCCGGCGCAGGAACGAACCGGTCGGTCGGCAGGTCGGTGCAATGGGGCGGTTCGATCCCCAGGCGTTTGAGACCTGCGGCCGCCAGGACTACCCCGCCGAGGTTCTCGTGTTCGATCTTCGCAATCCTCGTAGTGACGTTGCCGCGCAATGGTACGATCGTCGTCACACCCAACCGCCCGAACTGTGCCGCGCGCCGCGGACTGCTCGTTCCAAGCCGGAAACCCGGAGGCAGCCGATCGAGATCCACCGGCTCACGCGTCACGAGCACGTCGTGGACAACCTCGCGAACCGGGATGGCCGCTATGATGAGCCCCGGGGTAGTGGCGGTTTGGAGATCCTTGTAGCTGTGGACGGCGAAATCGATGTGTTTGGTGGTCAGTGCCTGTTCGATCGCTCCGACAAACCCACCGACGGGCCAATCCGCGTCGAACTTCTGCTCCGTCGCCAGGTCGCCGTGAGTCTTGATGATGACCTCTTCCACCACGAGCGACGGGTGTGCCGTGCGAAGTCGATCCGCCACCCACCGCGTCTGCCAGAGGGCAAGGTCACTGCCTCGGGTTCCAACACGAAGCGTCGTCATGATGCGATCATCCGAAAGCTCTCACCGGCGGCTTCGATGATTTGCCCGATTGCTTCGTCATCGTGGGCCGCTGAGACAAACATGGCCTCGTACCCCGATGGCGGCAGCCAAACGCCGCGGTCGAGCATAGCCTGGAAAAAGCGCGCATACAGTTCGTGGTCTCCAGAGGCCGCATCGGCGAAGTTGCGAACGGGCTGAGCCCGAAGCGCCATGCCGAACATTCCACCGCGTGCGCCGGTCTGGATGTCGACGCCGGCCTGGCCCGCGCCCGTGCGAAGCCCCTCGACCACGCGAGCAGTCTTGTCGTATAGGGACTCGTAGAATCCTTCAGTCTGACAGACTCGCAAAGTAGCGATCCCGGCCGCCATGCCGATCGGGTTACCGCTGAGCGTGCCCGCCTGGTACATCGGACCCAGCGGGCTCACGTTGGCCATCAGGTCGCGCGATCCGCCGTACGCCGCAACGGGCATGCCGCCGCCGATCACTTTGCCCAGGCACGTAAGGTCGGGGCGGATCCCACAGACGTTCTGATACCCACCCCATGCAACTCTAAAGCCGGTCATGACCTCGTCGAAAACCAGCAAGCTTCCGTGCCGATCGCACAGAGATCGAAGGCCCTCGAGGAAGCCATCGACCGGCTCGATGTACCCCATGTTCCCGGCGATCGGCTCGACGAAGATTGCCGCCACGTCGCTGCCCTGCTCGCTCATAATCCGCTCGACCGCGGCGAGGTCGTTGAAGGGGGCCAGAAGCGTCGTCTCAGCAAACGCCTTGGGAACGCCCGCCGAATCCGGCACGCCCAGTGTGGCCGCACCCGAGCCGGCCGCCACGAGCAGCGAATCCACATGACCGTGGTAACAGCCCAGGAACTTTACGACCTTGCTTCGACCGGTCGCGGCACGAACCAGTCGAATCGCGCTCATGGTCGCCTCGGTCCCGCTGTTCACAAATCGCACGACGTCCACCGAAGGCAACGCACCAATCACGATCCCGGCGAGATCCACCTCCAGCTCGCAGCACGCACCGAAGCTCAGGCCCCTTTCGGCCGTGGCACAAACCACCTCCACAACGGTCGGGTGGGCATGTCCGACGATCGCCGGTCCCCAACTCCCGACCAGATCGACGTACCTGTTACCGTCGGCGTCGAAGATATACGGACCTTCGGCACGATCCACGAACACGGGCTGGCCGCCGACCGCACGAAATGCCCTCACCGGGCTGTTCACCCCGCCGACGAACACGTCGCAGGCCCGCTCAAAGAGCCGGGCTGATCGAGTGCGTTGCGTCGTATCCTTTTGTGTCATGGCCTCTGCTCAGCCTCCTTCAGACAACCTTTTTCGAGCCACTGCCGTCGCTTCATGTCGAGAATACGTCACCGGTTCGGCCCGTACTCGATGTAGACGCGCCGTGTACGGATGCAGTTTATCACCGTCACACCTTGGGTGGTACCGGCGCGGATATCAGATTGTAGCGGCCTGCGTCCTCGCAGGCCGTTTTCCCGCGTAAGTGCCATTGCCCACGACCGGCCGGCGGGGACACCGGCCGCTACAGAAGACACGAATCGTGTGCGCTTGCCGCGAATAATGGCCACGCACCCCCCACCAACCCCTCGGGATGTGGCACCTTGACCCGAATCCGCTCGCCCACTATCGTCGGTGCCGAATTTGAGCGACATGGGAATGTGTCGGGGCGTCGCCCGGCGACTAATGCAGCGTCACACCTGAAACTGCGGGTTGGTGACGTGTGCCACCAATACCGAGCCGCGACCGTGAGGGAGCGGATGTGGCGATCGGTGGTGTCCGCTCCCTCACGGTCGCGGCTCGGATAACCCGCAAACCCAGGCGTGAAGGTGCACTACTCCGCTTGAACTGTTCGAGGATCTGCACCAACTGCCAAGTGGCGGCGGTCCCAGCGGTGATGCTTGTGCGCCCGGTGCAGACTGGAGAGCAACGGCTCATGACGACTTTCGAATCACTGGACTCGTTGCGCGGTATGACGCGCACCGCCGTGGTTGATCTGCTCTATCGAATGGCAGACGACGAGTTAATCATAGGCCATCGACATTCGGAGTGGGGCAGTGACCCATCCATCCCGGACGGCTTCGAGGCCTTCGTACCTATGGCTTGGGATGAGATAAGCCACGCCCAGGCGTACTACGACATCCTCCACCAATTGGGTGAGCCCGACTTCGAGACGCTCCGCACCAGTCGCACAATCCGTCAGTATCGCTG
>JAUXGE010000295.1 GCA_030622435.1 Planctomycetota bacterium | reverse complement strand
CGGCGTGTACGACCTGCAGGTGGTTAACTTCGCGTGCACGTCCTTGCCCGATTGGGAGAATGACCCGGGCGCCTGGTCGGATCTCGAACGGTGGACACAGACCATGTGGGGAGACTGTGTTGAGAACTGCACCACGACTCCGTGCTCGCCTCCGCTCGGAACAACCAATACGAGCATCGGGGATGTGACTGCGGTTCTGGACAAGTGGAAGAACCTTCCCGGCAACCTCGTAAAGGCTCGTGCGGACATGGAGGGTTCACCGGCCGGCGACCACAGGGTTCCGGACCAGGCAATCAACATCACCGACGTAACGTACACTCTTGGTGCGTTCCTCGGCGATCAGTATCCCGGTCCCGGCTTCCCGGATCCGAGTCTGCCTCCGGTATGCCCGTAGTTCTGTAACTGATCCTACGAGGCCGGGGTGGGTCGAAATCGGCCCGCCCCACCTCGGAGGTTCAAAGGAGGTTGTAACTCAGTAGATTCGAGAGTAGGTAGTCGAGTTCCAGGCCGCCCGTTTCTGGGCGGCCTTTTTTGCGCGCGGTACAACGTGACATTGTATCCCCGGAGCGGGAGCGGCCTGTGGCGAGACGTGCCTACAACTGCCGATCCAGCCGGCGGTAGTGAACAGCCTCGAGGACGTCGTCGGCATGGACATCGTCGCGATCGGCGAGGTCGGCGATAGTGCGGCTGACCCGGAGGATCTTGTCGTGAGCCCGTGCGGAGAGGCCCAGTTCGGACATGGCCTGTTTCAGCACGCGCTCGCCGGCATCGTCGAGCCGGCAGTACTCGCGCAGAAGGCGGCCGGACATCCGGCTGTTGGTCATCGTGGGTTTGTCGTGGAATCGCTTGCGCTGACGCTCGCGCGCCACGGTCACCCCCTCGCGCATCACGGATGACGGGGTGCCATCACGCCGGCTACGAAGCTCGGTAAACGGGACGGCCGGCACCTCGACGTGGATGTCTATCCGATCGATGAGCGGACCGCTGATGCGTGACAGGTATTTGTCAATCTGAAGTGGTGAGCACTTGCACGCCTTGCGCGCATCAGTGAAGTAACCGCACGGGCACGGGTTCATCGCGGCGATCAGCATGAACGAGGCGGGGAAGCTCACCGTGGCGTGGGCGCGTGCTATCGTAACCTGCGCATCTTCCAACGGCTGGCGCAGTGCCTCGAGCGCCGGTCTCGAGAACTCGGGAAACTCGTCGAGGAAGAGCACACCGTGGTGTGCGAGTGAGACTTCTCCGGCCTGGGGGATCGACCCGCCGCCGACCAGCGCCGGGATACTGGCCGAATGATGCGGCATGCGCACGGGGCGGGTGCCGACCAATGCGACACCCGGCGACAGCTCGCCGGAAACAGAATGAATACGCGTCGTCTCGAGTGACTCTTCGAGTGTCAGCGGCGGGAGGATCGTCGGGAGGCGTTTGGCCAGCATCGTCTTGCCCGATCCCGGCGGGCCGATGAGCAGGACATTGTGCATTCCAGCCGAGGAGATGGTAAGCGCGCGTTTGACGGCCTCCTGCCCGCGCACGTCGCCGAAGTCGATGTCGTAGTGCCGGACCCGTTCAAAGATGTCATCGAGAGCGATCGCCACCGGTTCCAAAGGAAGCTGCCCCGAGAGGAATCCCGCGGCCTCTGTCAGATATGCCACTGGAATGACATCGACGCCGTCGACAACGGCCGCCTCATTCGCGTTCTCCGCGGGTACCACGATCCCGTCGAACCCGCGCTCCTTGGCCAGCAAAGCTGCGGACAGGACGCCCTTGACCGGTCGAACGCGACCGTCCAACGCGAGTTCCCCCGTGACCAGGAAACGCTTGGAATGCTCGTCGACGACAGCGCCGTCGGCAAAGAGGATTCCCAGGGCGATGGGCAGATCGAAAGCCGGGCCTTCTTTGCGAAGGTCGGCGGGGGCCAGATTGACGATCGTCTTGTAACGCGGGAACTCATACCCCGAGTTGTCCATGGCGCTTCGCACGCGTTCGAGGCTCTCCCTGACGGCCGCGTCGGGCAGCCCGACGACCATGGATCCGGCGAAGCCCTTGCGGGCGACGTCCACCTCGACCTCGATGAGAACGGCCTCGATTCCCGTGAACGTTACGCTGTGGAGCCTGGAGACCATGACGCGGGGATTGTAGCGGGGTGGGAGCCTCTACGCGACCACAATAAGGGATTTGTTCGGTGCCATACCGGCAGTCGCCCAAATGAGGTGAGGTGGCCGCGCTGTGCCGGGTCTCGTCGTCGCGGTGACCCCGAGCACGTGTGATCCATCGTGGTCCCATCACTCAATGGCCCCCTCGTTTCTCACTGTTTCCGGGGTCATGGAGCCCGCGTAGAGGGGGTAGCGGGTGGCGGGTGAGGATCCAACGGCCCGTAGGACGTTCTGTGTGCCGGATGGTGCCGCCGCATGCACCTCAAGGTTTGGAGTTGCAGGTGCAGACGTGGAGGCCGCAGCCGGGGCAGCCCTGGCCGTATTTCGCCTCCAGGGCTTTGGTAAGGTTCACGTCATTTATGTTTGCGAGGGTGACGAGCCAGGCGAAGACGTCGGCAAACTCGGCTTCCTTCTGCTCGTGCGTGCCCTCGGCCAGGGCGGCCGCCAGTTCGCCGATCTCCTCGATGAGCCAGAGGAAGGTGCCCGGCGTACCGCGCGCGCGATCCTTGTCGCTGTACATTCTGTCGATCAGGGCTTGTAGATCGTCGAGGGTCATGGCAAGTCGTGAATGGCGAATAGCGAATTCAGAATAGCGAGACCGTCCAGTAAGTTCGTCCGTCGCCTAAGACAACTCCGGCGCCTCATTTGGCCCCGGCTTTCATCCTTCATCCTTCATCCTTCATCTTTCATCTTTCATCTTTCATCCTTCCCCCTTCATCCTTCCGTTTTCGCCATCTCGCGATAATAGTCGATGGCGCGGCGCAGGCCCTCTTCGAAACTCACTGTTGGCCTGTAACCCAGTAGCTTCTCCGCACGGCTCGAATCCGCACAGGAGTGTCGAACGTCGCCGGCCCTGGTTGGCGCGTACTTTGGTTGTACCTCGGTTCCCAAC
This sequence comes from Planctomycetota bacterium, assembly GCA_030622435.1. Classification (GTDB taxonomy): domain Bacteria; phylum Planctomycetota; class Phycisphaerae; order UBA1845; family UBA1845. The sequence goes on along the minus strand of JAUXGE010000295.1, from coordinate 3,080 downwards.
AGCCGGTTGATCGTAGCGATTACCTCATTAACGCTGATCTGACCGCCGCAGGCAACGTTGACAACTTCACCGCAGGTTTTCTCAACCTTCATGGCCAGTAGGTTGCCGTGCACGACGTTGTCGATAAATGTGAAGTCGCGCGTCTGCTCGCCATCACCGAAAACGGTGGGAGGCTCGCCACGGAGGATGTAGGTGACGAATGCCGGGATCGCGGCCGCGTAGTCGCTCTTGGGATCCTGCCGGGAGCCGAATACGTTGAAGTAGCGCAGCGAGATCGTCTGGAGCCCCCAACATTCGTAGAAAACCCGATTGTAATGCTCGCCGGCAAGCTTCTGCACGGCGTACGGGCTGAGTGGTTCGGGCAAGATGCCCTCGTGCTTGGGCGACTCCTGCGTGTCACCGTAGGCCGCACTGCTGGCAGCATAGATCACCCGGCGGACCTTGGCGTCTACGGCCGCTCGCAGCACGTTGAACATGCCGGTCATGTTGACGTCGTGGCTCGCCTGAGGCGCATCCACGGACTTGGGTACGGAAGGGACGGCCGCCTCGTGAAAGACGAACTCGATATCCCGACAAGCGCTGTGACATTGTGTCGCGTCGCGGATGTCGCCCTCGATGAGGTCGATGCGATCGCGGACATGATCGAGGTTCTCCCGATGCCCGCTCGAGAAGTCGTCGATCACCCGTACCCGATCCCCACGCTCGACAAGCGCGGTGACAAGGTGTGACCCGATAAAGCCGGCCCCTCCGGTTACGAGAACGTTCGCCATTTCAGGTTTCCTTTTCGCAGGTCGGAGCACCAGTGATTGACCGTTCACGGACACACCGGCCGACCCGTCAGCGGTCGCACTGGAAGAGTATCGGCTATGTCAGAAGGTTTCAAAGAGAACGGCATCACCAGGCCTCAGGGACAGATCCAGCGTGATTAGTCCCCGCCGGGCGTTGACGACACGACCGGCCGGCAGATCCCCCGAAACCGGAACCTCTACGGCACGCGTGGCCTGTTCTCCACGGATGGTATCGGGGAGCGTAACCTCGCCATGGGCATAACTATCGGTCGCGGGGTTGGACACGAGCACGTACCGGCGCTGTCCCCTGGAGAAGCCCGTGATCCGCAGGTCGGCACCATTGATGCGTGCATCCGGGATCGGGTGGGCGGTCAATCCATGCAATCGGGGACCCCAGTGACGAGCCCGGGATGTGAGCGCGTCAATGGCGGCAGCCTCGGCCGGTCCGACTCTGCCGGTCGCCGCGACGACACCGGCCGGATCGCCCGGCGGCTTCCTATAACGATCGAGAACGAGATCGCCCGTTCGACCGGCGCCGAGCGCGGCGTGATACTGTGCCAGCCAAGGCTCCAGGGGTGAGGCCTCAGGATCGATCCGCCCGGTGCCGCTGTCGACCAGGATGACGCCGGTGCCGACCGGATTGACTTCTGCCTCGACCGGGTCGGGGGGATCGGCGCCCAGCAGGATGAGGTTCAGGGTGCGTTCCTGCGCCCGGTTTTGGAGCTTTGCGATGCGATCGGCCGCAGCCTGTCCCCGAGGCGAGACGAGTGTAATCCCATGACATGCCGGATGCCTCACCAGGCTACGGGGTAAGGCCCGAATCAACGCTGGCAAACCGGGGCAGCCATCCGGCAACGCACCCGTAGTGGTGTAATGTTCGATTTGGCGATCGGGTACGGACGCTTTCAAACCGGCATCTGCGGCGAGGTTCAGGAGGGTCAAGCGGTCACCGTCCTCGGCGTGGAGCAGAACCACGGTGTCAAAGCCCAACTCGGCGATTCTCCCGAAGTCACGACCCACGGCTTCCAGGGCGGCCTCGTGGTTCGAGCCGACGAACCGGGGTTCCACGTCGTACCGGACTGCAATCCGATACGGGTCGCGGGTGGGCGCACTGCGGGAAGCGGCACAGCCGCCGGTAGTCGGAATGAGCACGACACCGATCAAGAGGAGCGGAAACGCGGAACGAAGCAGCTCCACGGGGCACCGCGGCGGTTGACGTGGTTCGGTTAAAGTCGATACTTCCGGGTGTTCGGCGCGGTTGGCTACTCCGGACGATATCAAGGACTTGATTCCTGTGAAACGACACATCGCATCGACCTCAGTTGGACTGGCTCTGATGACCTGCCTCGTCGGCTGCGCGCCCAAGCCGCAACCGATCAGCGACGCTTCCCAGCGGAACGCGCTCGCCCTGCTCATGGCGAGCCGGGTCGAGATTGTCGAGCCGTTTACGCGCGTCAAGAGCTTCGACGAGGACGCCACGCCCGATGGTATCGAGCTTCTGCTGCAAGCTGTCAATGCCCTGGACAATCCCGGCTTGATGATCGCCGGGCACGTGCGGGCCGAGCTGTTCGAGTACATACCCGCCAGCGCGGACCACAAGGGACGACGGCTGGAACACTGGAGTATCGAACTTGCCACCGAGCAGCAGCAGCGGACCCACTGGAACGCCATGACTCAGATGTACGAGTTCCGGCTGGCCATTGACCCGGAACGCATCCCGCCGGCCGAAAAGTACGTGCTGGCCGTGACCTACAGTTCGCCAATCGGCGAACGGCTCACGGATGAGTGCACCGTCAGCTACAGGGATTCATCGCTGTCGGGCACCCGCCGGCCGGGCATTCGGTAGGTCGTAAACGTTCAGTAAGCCCGTGCGTGGGTTGCAGATTACGCTGGTGACCGGCGCCTCGTGTGCCACTGCTCTGTGAGCAGTGTTTCTATGCTGCCGATTCATTTGGCACTGCTCACAGAGCAGGGGCACTCGGGCCGGGTATCTGGTAGGTCCGATCGTCCACGAGTTCATGGCCGCATCGGCCACGGTCGGCTTCGGGAGGATGGCCGGATAGTGAATCCGATGGCTCCTGAAGCCGGAGAGATTGAAGGATCACCATAGGCATATTGCCGGTTGATCACTGCAATCAGCAGCGGCAAGACAATGGAAAGGGGTAAAGAGATCGTGCATTACAAATGCTTCCCGAGAAAACACGCACTGTTAATGCTGGGCTTTGCCACCCTTTTCCTGGGTGCATGCCAGAGCACGCCGGACAAGTTCGTTCACCGGAACTTCTCGCTGAT
>JAUXGE010000209.1 GCA_030622435.1 Planctomycetota bacterium | reverse complement strand
CCTTACCCCGACCGACACCTGGCCGTCATGACCCGAGGCAGGAGCCCAGTGCGGTAGTCCCGCACGCTGGGATCTGTGGAGGGGGTCCCGGGCAACCGGGATCCCTACTCCGACACGGACTCTTAGACTATAAGGCACGCGCTATCAATCCGTTGAGAAAATGCACCAACCTTATTGCTTGCACCGGTTTTCAACCGTTGCAAGCGCGGGTTGGAAACCCGTGCCACACATCTTCAACAACCTGCTATCCAAGATCGGTCCCCCTTACACCTCGAACGTCGGATGGTGTCTCATATGTGCGGAGGGCGAAGGATGGAGCACACGCCCACGCCGTCGCGTTCTGTCAATCGTTTCCCCGCCGATGACAATTGCGCCGGCTCTTTGGGCCAAACGCAGCTTGAAATAGGGCAACGTCGTAGAGATCGATCGTATCATCCTTGTTGAAATCGGCCCATTCGCACCACGGCCGGGTCCAATCGTCCGCCCCCGTCATGCATGGAAAAAACGTGCTTAAGTCGACGAGGGTTGTCTCTCCGTCGCAATCGTGGTCACCGACAACGATATCGTCCGAAATGTCGAGCGCCCAGAGCTCCTCACCGGTTGCGCTGTTCCCTGCAACGAAGAAGAGCCTGGAGCCTGCAACCGTCAAAGCATGAGGGCTTGAACCCAGGTAGCCGGCCTGAATCTCGGAGATGCGGTACGTCCCTTTTTCCGTACCGTCTGACCGCCAAAGCTCCATACCGTGATCGTCGCTGTGGGCTGCAAAGAACAGCGGGCCGCACGGCGTGGCGGTCGTCAGGTAGGCCGGCATCGCGCTTGCCGGGCCGGGTACGATGTCGATTACCATGTACGTCCCGCACGCCGTTCCGTCCGTACGCCACAGCTCTCGTCCGTGGATTCCATCGTTGGCCACGAAATATAGAACGCCTGCCGCAGGCGCGGCCTCGAATGGAGTGAGCCTCAGAGACTCAAAGGCGCTTTCCTCTCCAGCACGGATGTCCTTTACCAGCTGCGTTCCCGCTTCCGTTCCATCACTCTTCCACAGCTCCAATCCTGTGACGCCATTGTCGGCCAGTAAATACAACGTCGTTCCAAGGACCGCCCATTCGGGATACCAACCTACGGGAGGAATAGCGCTGGCCGACCCGGGCGCGATATCCTTGACGATCGTGGTTCCTTCGATCGTTCCGTCGGTTCGCCAGAGTTCCTTTCCCGTGTCCGGTTCATATCGGTAAAAGAACATCTGCCAATCGCCGTCTGGCGAGAAGACCGGCGTGTAGTCCGCCCCGGTGATGGGCAGAAATACTTCCGTTCCTTCCGGTGTGCCATCGCTTCGCCAAGTTTGATATTCGCCATCCAGATAGCCAACGGTGAAGATCAGTCTGTCATTCAGGGCGGTTAGTCTGTGGGCTCCATAATCCCACGGAGGATCTTCGAACAGCAAGTACGTTCCGTCTTCCGTGCCGTCCGTTCTCCAAAGGGGGGAAATGCCAGCCGCTTGGCTTGTCGTGAAGAAGACCTGACGACCTACCTGCGTCAGATACGAGGCGTAGCCGCTTGACGCTCCCATTTCGGCGCTCCTGACGAGATAGGTCCCGTCCTTGGTCCCGTCGCTTCGCCACAGCGCCATTCCGTGCACACCGTCCTGCGCGCCAAAGAGTAGCGTATCGAAGAATCCAACGGCAAAACTGAGTGTATAGACGCCCGGGTTGCTCGTTCCGATGGATCCGATGGGACCCTCACGTATATCTCGGACTTGCCGGGCGCCTACACCTGTACTGATCCAAAGCTCCACGCCGGTGACGCCGTCGTTTGCCGCAAAGAACAAGTTGCCGGCCACGTTGCGGAATTGCCATGGGCTGGAACTTCCGACATCGGGTCTGATGTTCCTGACCAATCTGGTGCCGGCAGCGGTCCCGTCGCTCTTCCAGAGTTCAGATCCCGTGGAGCCGTCATCACCCGTGAAATAGAGCACTCCCTCAACCGCTTGGATGAGCGGATCCCAAGAGTAAACGCCGTTCCCAGTACCGGGATTAAGATCGACTACTTGCTGTGTACCCTGCGCTGTTCCGTCACTGGTCCATAATTCCACACCGGTCTCGCTTTGACCTCCGGCAAAGGCGAGTCGATCACCGAACGCCGCAAGCGCGATTGCAGTGAGATTCTGCACCAACTCGACGGTGCCTTCCTCCGTGCCGTCACTTCTCCACAGAACGCCGCCGCCGGACACAAAGAAAAGGAGGTCGCCGACCGGCGTAAGGAGATCTGGAATCAGACCGCCACGGACAATCTGCGTGCCTTTTTCGGTCCCATCACTTGTCCAAAGTCCGCGGCCGGCCTCTACACTGTGGAACTGGAAAAAGAGTCGGGTCCCAACGGCCGCTACCGCGGTCGAAGAGTTGGTAAGGCTCCCAAGACCCAGCGCAGTAATTCGCATGGTGCCTTCTAACGTACCGTCCGTGCGCCATAACTCGATCCCGAGCGTGCCGCCCATCGCGAAGAAATAAAGCTCATCGCCCACGACGCGATTACGCCGCCCATCCACGGACCAGGCAGGCGGCATTGTCGCTAAGTCGACGAGCGGGTAGGTGCCATCCGGCGTGCCATCGCTTCGCCAAAGTTGATGTCCTACGTAGTTCGTATACGCGACGAAAGTCAGTATTCCGTTGAGATCGAGGAGATTCGGCGGGTAGTAGTAATCAAGGTCAAAGGCACCGCCTTCAGGGTCGATGTCCTTTACCAAGAACGTCCCCTCCTCCGTTCCATCGCTTCGCCACAGCTCGCTTCTGTGCACGCCGTCGTCCGCAGCGAAGAAGAGCGTTCCGTCCACTTCTGTAAGTTCGAACGGGCACGAGTCCCACGGACCTGGATGGATATCCTTGACCATCACCGTCCCCGACCGGGTTCCGTCGCTTTTCCAGAGCTCCAATCCGTGGGTTCCATCGTTGGCGATGAAGTACAGGGAACCACCCATGGAAACGATGTCACTATCGACACTACAGAACCCCATGGTGGAGCTTTGGCGCCCGGGAAAGATGTCCTTCACCAACCGGGTGCCATCCGCCGTGCCGTCGGAGCGCCAGAACTCACGCCCGTGGATGCCATCGTCCGCAAAGAAGTAGATGATGCCGTCCACGGTTAGTAATCCCACGGGCGGTGAGTTGTACGAAGGCTCTTTGCCAATGTCAGAACTGAGCGGAACAATCTGCCGATTGATGTCCGCAACCAAGTAGGGCTCGGAAGCACTCGAGCCGGGAGCGTAGAAGTGCAAGAGGATGCACAGCGGAATGTAGAAGGCGAGAGGCGGTCGGCGATGACCGTGACGGGCGAATGTTCGGCCAAAGGTCGAGAGAAACATGGCTACCCCTTTCAAGTCCCAGGAAGACGATCCTTCCATTATTGGGGATTTCCAATTCGTCAGATCTCTAGACGCGCTTGTACCCGATTCTACCCAGACGAACCGCCCGAATCAAGCGAGGCCGCCTCATACGCCGTGATTCGTCCCTGTCTGACCGCTCCACCGTGCCGCACTTTTTCAACAACCTGCTATCCAAGATCGGTCCCCCACTCTTCACCTCGAACATCGGACGGTGTCTCATATGTGAGGAGGGCGAAGGATGGGGCACACGCGCCAGTCCCGTAGGGACGACAGACTGTAGCCCAGGGCGCGAGCCCTGGGACCCGAACGCCCCCCGGGACCACCAAGCCCCGTAGGGGCGGCACACGTATTGGCGATCCGACGTTCTCGAAGCGTCATTGTGCGGCGCGGGGCGGTGAAAGCAAGTGGAGTTGAGCCAGGCCTCTGTAAGATCCTCCAAGGACTCCTGTGAGTGTCTATTCAGGGTCTGCATCTGTCGGATTTGACGTCGGACACGTGCGAGATTACAGTAGAAACCACACAGGTGTTTAGGACATGCTCAGCGATATCCAGTTCGCCATCACTGACGTCGAAACAACCGGCTTGTTCCCGGATCACCATGACAGAATCGTGGAGATCTCCGTTGTCCGGGTCGATTCGAAGGGCACTATACTTGACGAATATGTCACCCTCGTGAACCCGCACCGTGACATTGGCCCCACGCACATCCACGGGATTTACGCACGAGACGTAAAAGACGCACCGGTATTCAGTGAGATCGTGGGCGATGTAGCCTCACGGATTTCGGGTGCCGTTTTCGTGGCACATAACGTACATTTTGACCTGCGATTCGTCCGAAAGGAATTCGAACGCGCTGGCTTCGAAGTTCCGGATCTTCCGTTCCTATGTACAATGCAACTAGCGAGACGGGCCGATCCGAACATCCCGAGCCGGAAGCTGAGCGCACTTTGCAAGCACTTCAAAATCCCCTTTCAAGGGGCACACTCGGCTCATCAAGATGCCCGAGCAGCTGCAGCCCTCATGGACGTCTGCTCCACGAGACTCAGAGCGGACGGCACGCTTGCCACTGCCGACCTCGGGATACGGGGCCAATTGCCTCCCCCGGAGTTTCTGCCTGGGATCCCCTGCAGCAAGAAGTCCTGTGTGCGCAGCCAGGCCGCTACGGAACGCGCGCCTGAGGTTTCCTACATAGGGCAACTTGTCGCGAAGCTCCCATCGACAAGCGAGTCAACGCAGGAAGTCGAGGACTATCTAGCACTTCTTGATCGCGTGCTGGAAGACCGGAGAGTAACGAAAGACGAGGCAGATTCTTTACTCTCTCTATCTCGTGAAGCTGGACTCTGGCGCGAGCAAGTGGCTTCTGCACACCGAATGTACATGCGCGATCTAATTCGAGTCGCGTGGGATGACCGCATCATAACGGATGCTGAACGGAGGGATCTCGATGAGGTTCGCCGGCTTCTGGGTCTCGATCACACTGAGTACCTTGGACTTCTCGCAGAAGTCCAGGCCGACAGTCCAACCGGGGAAGCTGCGGCTGCCTGCGCCCCCGCGAATGGGCCTGAGCTGCGCGGCAAGACGATCTGTTTCACCGGCACTTTTACGTGCCACATCCACGGTCAACTTGCCCTTCGGTCAGACGCGGAGAGAAAAGCCACTGAGAACGGCATGCGTGTCAGAGGAACGTGTACCAAGAAGCTCGACTACTTAGTCGCCGCTGACCCAGATTCGATGTCGGGTAAAGCCAGGAAAGCGCGCCAATACGGTGTTAGAATACTGGCAGAAGCCGTGTTTTGGCGGATGATGGGCGTTGATATCGAATAATCAGGGCTTAAATGCTCGTTGGTCAATCCCTAATCATCTTGCGGAACTGAACCTCATTCGCAATCTTGACCCCGAGCTGCTTGGCCTTGTCGAGCTTCGAGCCGGGCGAATCGCCGTAGACGACCAGATCGGTTTTGTTGCTGACGCTGCCGGTCACCTTGCCGCCGAGCTGCTTAATCAGGTCCTGGGCTTCCTTCCGGCTCATGCTCTCGAGCGTCCCGGTTACGACAACGACCGTTCCGGACAAGGCGTGGTCAGAGCGCGTTGTCGGGGCGTCCTCGGCCAACTTTACCCCCGCCTTTTTTAGTCGTTCCACCACCCCTCTTCCGTGTGACTCCTGAAAAAAGCTTCGTACACGTGCCGCAATCGCCCGGCCACCTTCTAGCGCGTCCTCGATTTCTTCCTCTGTTGCTTGCGAGAGGGTCTCGACATCACCGAAGGCGGCTTCAAGCTGGGGAACACGGTTTTCCATCACGACGCTTTCCCCGCCGAAATACCGAATCCCGAGCTTCCTGATTGCGTCACCAAGATCGACAGCCCGCGACAAATCACGCGCCTTACGCTTGCCTTCCCTGCTCTCGAAGAACTTCACGAGCCGTATCGCCATCGTTCTTTCCGGGGTAGTGGTCAGGGCCACCTCGAATTCGTCTAGCGGAGCGCTCGCCATCTTGTCAACAGGCTTAAAGTGGTGCTCCAGCAGAAGTGCTCGGGCATCATAGAACTTGGCCGGGGGAGGCTTAATCTTCTCCGGGTCGCGGAGGACCAGTTTCTTGAGCAGGTCCTTGACGGTTGCCCCACGAGTGTCCCGCCATTGACGAACATGTGGCGAGTTAGTTGAAAACGCGTCGAAGACCTCCCTTGTGACTCCTTTGTCCCTCCGACTTAGACTGGGGGAGTGTAGTGTCTCATGGATCTCTCGCTCCGACGCACGCATCAGTCGGTCGATGTCTTGAAAGGCCTGGGCGAGAATTTCAGCCGTTCGCGCACCAACCAACGGTATATACAACCCAACAAGGACTCGCGACAGCCCGCGCCCCTTGGACGCCTCGATTCCCTCAAGAAGCCGCCTGACCTTCTTTTGCCCCAGCCCTTTGATCTCGATCAGCTTACTCTCGGATTTATGCAGGTCGTAAACACCCGGGATACTCTCTACAAACCGGTGATCGATAAGAACATTCGAGATGAATGTCCCGCACCCCTCAATATCCATAGCATCACGAGAAGCATAGTGCAGCAACCTCTCCTTGAGCTGCGCGGGACAGGCTGTGTTCAAACAGCGCAAGGTCGCGAGCCGATCAAGCGCACGGACCGGCTTCCCGCAGCGAAAGCAGTTGTCTCGCAGGCGCTTTCGTTGGATAACCTTGAATCCATCCACGCAAGCGCGGTTCTCACATCGAAATGCGACCATTCCTGCGAGTGGACGATCATACTCAAGTGGCTCCGAGCACTTCGGGCACTTGGTCGGCATGGATACTGGCTTGGCGCCGTGTCGGCGCCGCGATTTATCGACGTCCACGACTTGCGGAATGATCTCCCCAGCCTTCTCGGTGACGACGGTATCCCCTTCGCGAAGGTCAAGGCGCTCGACGTGCATAGGGTTGTGCAGGCTCGCGTTCGACACCTTTGTCCCGGAAAGTGTCACTGGTTCTAGCTTAGCGACCGGGGTTATCGCCCCGGTCTTACCGACCTGAAAATCAACGTCCTTGAGCAGTGTCGCCGCGCGATCTGCCGCGAACTTGTACGCGATGCACCAGCGCGGATACCGGCTTGTTGCACCGAGCGCGTCGCGCTGGTCGAGTGCGTCAACTTTGATCACGAGCCCATCCGTCTCGTAAGGAAGACCATGACGCCGCTCGTCCCAGGCCGGCAGCTTCTCGATGATCTTGTCGATCGAGCCGACAACGATGCGATACGGACTGACGGGAACCCCCCACCGCTCGAGCTGCTTGAACAGCTCGTCGTCGGTGTCGGCCGTCAGCGGCTCGACCCGGCCGATGCCGTGCGACACGAACTGCAACCCACGCCCGGCGATGTTCCGCGCGTCGAGCTGCTTGAGCGTACCGGTCGTTGCGTTGCGCGGGTTGGCGAACAGCGGCTCACCGGCCTCCTCACGCTTCGCATTGAACCGGTGGAAGTCCTCCGTCGGCCAGACGATCTCACCGCGTACCTCCAGAACGTCCGGCACGTCCTTCCCGAGCAGCCGCAGCGGAACCGACCGAATCGTTCGGACGTTCTGTGTCACGTCGTCACCGGTCGTGCCGTCACCCCGAGTCGCCGCCAGTGCCAGCACCCCGTCCTCATAAATCAGCGACACGGCCACCCCGTCAATCTTCGGATCGACCACGTACGCATACGCCTCGCCGTCGAGCCCGCGTGCCACGCGGTCATCGAACTCGCGAAGCTGCTGCTCGTCGTACGTGTTGTCCACCGAGAGCATGGGAACCGCGTGCGTGACGTGCTCGAATCCTTCGATCGGCGTCCCACCCACGCGTTGAGTCGGCGAGTCGGGCGTGACCAGCTCGGGGTGCTGCGTTTCCAGCTGCGTGAGCTCGACAAGCAGGTCGTCGTATTGCCGGTCGGTAATCGTGGGGGTGCCCAGAACGTAGTACGCGTGGTCGTGCCTGCGGATTTCCTCACGTAGCTTCTCGATTCGCTGGATGGTGGACACGCTCATGGTGAGGATTATCCCCCCACACGGGGCAGTCCCGCAACTCCCTCCCTCGCCATCACCGCCGCAAGGTGCATCTCGAGCCGGGTGTCGAATCCTACGAGGGTGGCACGGGCAAGGGCCGCTTGGCCGGAGTTTCAAAGTGCCAGAGAGTGTCTGGGGGCGGTCCTTGCCCGTGATCGGGTCGTCCTGCACCGGCAGCGGCGCAACACGGGCAAGCTCAGCTTCATGCTTACGACGGGCTCCTGCGGGCCGGGAGTGCGTCGGGGCAGTGCGCGGATCGCACCTTCCGTTTGCCCATGCCACCCCGAATGGTACGCCCCCGACGTCACAAATCACGCACGAGATCGGTGGTGGAATGCATGGGATCAGACTAGTGCTTTGTCACAGCTAAGCATTCGGGTTATCCTGCCTTCTTGTTCTTGACGTTTCGGAAGACAAGGAGGTTTCCCGATGCAGAAGAAGTACATTGTTCGATTGAGTGCT
>JAUXGE010000054.1 GCA_030622435.1 Planctomycetota bacterium | reverse complement strand
GCTCGATCAGTTCCTCGCTGCCGTATTCGTGGCCGTGGGTACACAGTGGCGTTTCTTATTTTGTGGGCCTTCGTCCCGTCCTTCCCCTCCTGCTCCGGCGTGATAGAAGACCGCTCACGCCTCTGACAACCCTTCCGGGAAGCGCGCCAAGCTCAAAACCGGGGCGATCCGTCGTAATGATCAGGCGACCCTCAGGGCGGAGGAGCGTCCAGGTCGCGTCGAGCATCTCGGTTGGGTGATAGAGGTGTTCGATTACGTCAAGAGCTAGCACGACATCGAAGGATTGAGGGCGAAACGGCGGGCTCTCGGCGGAAGCCCTGATCAAAGGAAAACGCGAAGCGTAGCGTTGTTGCGTGCGGGCAACCATGGTTTCCGCGAAATCGCAGGCAACGACATTGGCACCGAGATCCACACAGATGGACGCAAGGTAGCCGATACCGCAACCAAGGTCGAGGACCGACTTGCCCCGAACGTGCCCGAGCCTTCGCCGCACACGGTCGACCTTGATCGATCGCATGCCGTCATCGTATCGCGCGCTGAAGACCTCGGCGTGCTTCTCGGTATAGTCTGTGCTTTTGAACTTTCGGTCAGTGCAGCCCATATTCTCATCCAGGCCCGGAAACTCCACGAGGGGCCAACAACCTCGCGTCGCGTGTTCGATTCCGCCTCTTTTCGACGGTTCCCGTGCAACCGTCAAGAGATGCCCGCGTCTGACGGACATGGCCGCGCTCGGCTTATCATGTGATCCCTCTGGACTCGCCCACCGGAACGGGTCCGTTTGCACCGTTTTTCGCTCTCGTGCGGCGGCGACAGTGCGTAGCCCACGGCGCGAGCCGTGGGGTCAGGGCTCGGTCTCCACAAATCCAGTCCCGTAGGGACGGCACTCCATCCTTACAGAAGTTGCGCATCCAACCTCCACGAGAATCCGCGTGTCGCCCCCACGGGGCTCATTCTCCATTGCACGACATCAACCCCACGGCTCACGCCGTGGGCTGATGCCTTTCGCCCCTACGGGGCTTGTTTCCCTTTCGACGGTGTCGATTGTATGCGTCACGCCGTCGGCTTATGACGCTCACCGCCGCGATACGTATTCCGCATCTAGTGCATCGTCACACCTGGATCTGCGGGTTGGATCGGCCCCCAACCCGCAGATTCAGTGGTGGGCGAACACTAGTCGCACGCACCTCGGCATAATGATGCCCGCCATGATCGCCGTTCACCGAGAACAACGTATAATGTGCTGCAGACCATGGATCAAACGCCTTCACAACCCGCAGCAGGCCCGCCGCTCGTGTCGGTGGTCGTTCCCACCTGCAACCGCCGGGCGGTTCTGCAGCGTTGCGTTGAGGCGCTTGTGCGGCAGACTCATCCGAATTACGAGATCATCGTCGTTGACGACGGCTCGACCGATGATACGCCCCGGTTCATGGAGCAGTTCGTTGCGGAGCATCCCGATCGGAGCATCCGATACCTGCGAAACGAGATGAACATCGGCGCCAACCCCAGCCGCAACCGCGGTATTCGTGAGGCCACGGGCTCTCTCGTCGCGTTTGAGGACAGCGATTGCGTCGCCGAACCGGACTGGCTGGAGCGACTGACGGCACCGTTCGACGACGATCGGGTGGCCTCGGTCGTCGGGCTGGTGAAGGACCCGGAGCCGACCAACATCTTCGAGCTGACGTTCAAGGGCACGCACCGTATCGTCGGGTCCAAGGCCAACCGGCTGTCCGCGGGCAACATGTGCCTTCGTCGTGATCTGCTGCTGGATTGGATGTTGGACGAGGACCGGACCACCCAGGCGATGCAAGCGGACGGAACGATCGACTTGACAGTCTCGGGCCGGGGCGACGAAGAGGGGTTGTACCTGATGCTGCGGGCGGCCGGTTACGATCAGCTCACCGCTCCCGACGCCGCCGTTCTGCATGAACACTATTACACCGCTCGATCGTTCTTCAAGCAGGCGCTGCGAGGCGGTCGGTCGGCGGCCCGGCTGGTCTACAAGTTCCACCTGCCGCCGCGGCTGGACATGCTGCCGTTCATCCTGGCCTACGTGACGCTGCCGCTGGTGCTGGTCCGCGGGTGGCTCGTGATCATTCCGGCCCTTTTCTTCGCCGGGGCGCTGGCCGCAATTACGTACAACGATCTGGTCCGCAAAGGCAAGACGGTTTGGGAGACGCTGCGTTCCTACCCGGTGTTGCTGGCTTACTACCACGTGCGCCTGGCGGGTTATGTCATCGAGACCCTTCGTCTCCGATTCGGAAAGCACGACGTGACCCGCCGCCGGTTGACGAGAAAAAAGGTGTCAGGATGATTTTTCTCGAGATTGCCGGACTCGTTGCGGCGCCTGAGCGGACAACCGCACTGTTTTGATCTGCAAAAGTGATGAAGAAAAATCATCCTGACACCTTTTTCCGAGGCGGCGCTACACCTACTACCTTGAATCCGAGGATGCGCCAGGTGCTGTGACCCGGCTCGATTGCCCCAACGGTGCCGAATCTCATGACCAGGAAACGACATCGACAGTCGCACAAGCAGCCCGGGCAGGACCGGAGCCCGCACCGCGCTTCGGGCGACGCTTCCGAGGTACCTTCGACAACCTCGATGACCGGCGGGCGCCAGGAGGCTCGCAACATATCCCTGGTAACGTACCTCCTTCTCGCTGCCGCCCTGGTCTGTGGCGTGTCGTTCCGCGCTGTCGGTATTGCCGGGAAGAGTAAGCTCATCCACGATGAGCCAATCTCATATATGTCCGCCACAGGGCACGAAGGTGAATACACGCACGTCATCCGAGAGCAGGTTCCGCCCTTCGGTGTCTGGGCTGAGGCCTCGGAGTGGAAGCGTTTCGTCCGAGTCGAGAGGGCGTTTTGTTTCAAGACGATTGGGGCCGATCTGGCGCGTCATGACATCCACCCGCCGCTGTACTTCTGGCTGCTGCACGTCTGGTGTCTCGTGTTCGGCGTGCACGTGTGGACCGGCCCGGCGTTGAATGTGTTGTTCACCTTGCTGTCAACGGTTGCGCTCTTCTCTATGGGGCGTTACGTGCTTCGAGACGCACTGGCAGGAGCCTTGGTGGCTTTCGTCTGGAATGTCAGTCCGAACGTCCTGGAAACCGGGCTGGACGCACGCCAATACGACCTGCTCGCGCTGTGCACGATCCTGTTCGTGTGGCGTGTCATTCGATGCACCGACCCAGAGGAGCCTTGCGGGTTCAGGCAGCTCACGCTCCTAGCGCTCTCCACGGCGATGGGGCTGCTGACCCATTACCACTTCACCATTCTGGTGGCCGGCGGCGGTGTCTTCGCACTCTGGCGTTTGGCGAGGCGGCACCGCCGGCGACTCGCAGGCATGTGTGCCGCCGTTGCGGTCGGGATTGTGATTCTTGCGGCGCTCCATCCGGGTTTCGTCGGTTCCATACAGCAAGGAAGGAACAGGACGCAACCGGTAACGTCGGAGCCCGTCAGCCTCCGGATGAACCGTGTCCTGTCGTGCTACACGGGCTTCTTCGTTGACAACACGAGCTTCTCCCGCGAAGACCGTCGAGCGGTGCAGTATGCAGTGCTTGCGGGTGTTGTCGCAATGGCGTTAATGCTGGCAGGCTCATGGGCTTTTGCCAGGTTCGGCCGGCGACCCCATGGCGACGGTCGGTTCGTGGGATCCTACATCGTCTACTTCCTTCTCTGGTCGGCCGGAACAAACATTCTGTTGTTTCTGATGTATGTGAGCCCCAAACACGCGATGACGGCGAGGTACCCGGCGATGGTCTGGCCATTCTACGCATTCTTGCCGGTTCTCGTCCTTGCCACGATGCGCAGGGGGAGACTAGTCGCGACAGTGCTTCTCTGTTTAGGTATGACTCTTGCCGGCGCACAAGGCGTGCGAGTACTCAATCGAATGGATGCCAGCCTCGTCAGTCCCGTCCCACTGCTGCACAAAGCCCGGCAGGTCATTGTGGATAATGTACGCATGAATGCGCTTCCAAGGGCGGTCTGGCTCTGCCCGGACGATCTGATGGTCTTTGGCGCGAGCCAGACGCATTTCCTCGAGCACCAGGATGCATGGCTCGATCATCTCGACCCACCCACCCTTTACGTGAGCCCGCGCGGACGTGATAGTACGAAAGAGAATCACGCGGCGATCCTTCGCGTTTTGACGGAGCGGTTCGAGGTCGCGCAGATGCCCCGATGGTTCTGGAACCTCGGTGTCTGTTATTGGATTACCGAGAAGCCGTGATAGGGCGTGGCAAGGCCGTGCCGATGCGTCCGGTCAGTCACCGATGTACCCCAGGGCACGCAGCGCTTCCAGCCCACGCTCGCGCTGCAGTTCCTGTTCACGCTCTGTTGGGTTGGCCGTTTCGTAGTACTTCCGGCGGATTTGCCGGTGGTCCTCGGTCAGACGCTTGTGAAGGCTCTCGAGGTTTCGGCGCATCGCTGACGCATGCGCCGGCTGCTCGGACGCGAGGTCAACCCGCTCGTCCGGGTCCGCCGAGACGTCGAAAAGCCTGCACGCCCGTTCCTGCTGATCGTACATCAGCTTGTACTCGCCCTCGATCAGAGACCGCTCCGTACTCCCGTACAGCATCGCCTCCGAGTAGACGCTCCGAATCCGTCCGTCCTCCGCAATGAGCTTTGCCAACGTCGTGCCTTCCATGCCTTCGTGCCCGGTTGGTGGTCCACCTGCCAGATCGAGGATGGTTGGGAGAATGTCGATCGTCCGTACGTATGCATCGATCGAACGGCCGGGTGGCAGCGATGGGCCTGCCACAATGAGCGGTACATGTAGGACCTCACGGTGAAGACTGTGCCCGTGTCCGTGCATCTCGTGGTCGTGGAATTCCTCCCCGTGGTCGGACGTGAACACGATCAGGGAACGCTCCAGGCCAACGTGCCGGTCGATCGAGTCGAGGAGCTTTCCGACCATGTCATCGATGGTGCGCACCTCGCCGTCGTAACGCGCGGATTTGAAAAGCTTCCGATCACTGCCCTCCGGAGGTGGCGGAGGCGCGAAGGGGGGCGGGGGGCGGTAGGGTACGTGTGGCGTCAGCAGATGGACCCACGCGAACAGCTTCGGTAGCTGGGCGCGCTGCCCGAGCCACACGTCGAACGTTCGAACGAGCGCGTAATCCCCTCGATCCGCGTCCTTGACCGTGGGCCACCCCTGGGCCGTGAATTCGCCTTCCGGGTCGTACTGGATGACGGTGTCCGGTGTGACCGGGTAGAACCACTCCCGGAAACCCTGCTGATAACTTCGCCGGTGATTCAAGGCCGGCTGATTGACGAACGCGCCGGTGAAAAAACCCATCCGCTGCATGATTTCGGCCATCGTGTCGATGTTCGGCAGCAAAACGTGGCTTGACTGTCCTCGTTTCTCGCGCCACTCGAAGATCTGGTCCCGTGGCGCGGGTTGTTCCACGAGCCCGAGCTGCGTCGGGTAGAGTGACGTTAGAATCGAGGCAACACTCGGTCTGGTCCAACTGGCCACCGACTGGGCACGTGTGAAGGTCACGCCGAGCGAAGCCAATCGATCGACGTTTGGGGTCGTGTGGGCCGTGTATCCGTAGCAGGAAAGTCGATCGGCCCGCAGCGTGTCCACGATGATGAGGAAGACGGCATCGGGACGAACAGTCGCGGCCGAAGCCTGCACCGCCTCGTCCAGCGAAGACGAGGGCCGGGCGAGCCAGATCGCAATCCCCGCTAGGATCACGACCGTAATCAACAGCGCCATCCAACCTCGACTACGCATGCAGAAGCACCCCTCTCGAACTGGAATCATGTCCACTCCGAGGCCGGGATCATTGTAACGAGAGGGGTAACGAGTCACCAATGGACACCAGCCCGGACCCTCTCGAGCCAACCACTCTCGACGCCCCGTCCATCGGATCGCTCGTTGACCGGATTGTCCGATCGTAGCGTACTGAGGAGTCACTTCGGCATGCGATCATTCAGATGGAACAGGCAGCGGCTCTGTTGCCGGCGAAACAGCCGTCTGGCTCCCGTTGAAGCAAGAGCGACCGATAAGTAATGGATGGGACGCTATTTTCTGCGCCGTTTCCGGCGGTCTTTTTTGCTCAGCGTGCGTCGGGTGGCTCCGGCAGAGCCTTTGAGCTTGGGCATCCCGCCACCGGCCATCATCTTGGAGAACTGCAGACCCGTCTTGAGCCGCTGCCCGAGCGACTGTCCGCTCATCATCTTCATCATGTTGCGCATCGGCTCGAACGTCTTGACGAGCTGGCTCACGTCGGACGGATCGCAACCGGCCCCGCGGGCGATCCGGCGGCGGCGGGAGACGTCGATGATCTTCGGGTTGGTTCTCTCCTTCGGCGTCATGGACAGGATGGCCGCCTCCATGCGCTCGAACTCCGTCTCGTCCACGTCCATATCGCCCAGCGCTTCGCTCATGCCGGGAACTTTCTTGATGACGTCCTTCATCGGCCCCATCTCGCGCATCTTGCGTAGTTGGGCGAGGAAGTCGTCGAGCGTGAAGCTGCCCGACTTCATCTTGGCTTCTAGCTTGGCGGCCTCCCCGGCGTCATACTGTTTCTGCGCCTGCTCGACCAGCGTCAGGATGTCGCCCATCCCGAGAATCCGCCCGGCGATCCGATCGGGATGAAACTCCTCGAGCGCGTCCATCTTCTCGCCGACACCGATGAACTTGATCGGCTTGCCGGTGACGTGCTTGACCGAGAGGGCGGCGCCGCCGCGCGTATCGCTGTCGAACTTGGTGAGAATGATGCCGTCCAGTTCGAGTCGCTCGTTGAACACCTTCGCCGTGTTGACGGCGTCCTGGCCGGTCATCGCGTCGATGACCAGGTAGATCTGCTGGGGGTTCGTCGTCGTTGCGATCCGGGCGACTTCGTCCATCATATCCTGGTCGATGGCGAGCCGGCCGGCAGTATCAAGGATCACTACGTCGTGATCGGTCTTGCGAGCATGACTGATTCCGTTGCGGCATACCTTGACTGTGTTTTGGTGACCTCGCTCGGTGTAGACCGGAACGCCGATCTGCCCGCCGATCACCTCGAGCTGGTCGATGGCCGCCGGTCGCTTCAGGTCGGCCGCCACCATCAGGGGCCGCTTCGCGCGCTCGAGCAGCATCCGCGCCATCTTGCCGCATGTCGTCGTCTTGCCCGACCCCTGCAAACCGGCCATCAACAGCACCGTCGGACCGGGCGTGATGAAGGGAACCTTCGGATCGACCGGGCCCATCAGCGACACGAGCTCGTCGTGGACGATCTTGACCATCACGTCCGCCGGTCTGAGGGTCTTGATGACCTCGGCACCGACAGCCTTTAGCTTCACCTCGTCGCAGAAGGCACGTGCGACGTCGAGGTGGACGTCGGCCTCGAGCAGCGCGGTGCGGATCTCGCGCATCACCTCGACCACGTTCTCCTCGCTCACGCGCCCGCGCCCGCGAAGACCACGAAATACACCCTGCAATCTGTCGGTCAATGCATCGAACATGCCTGGCTCCTACGTTGGTGCGGGGTGATCAGAACACGGCTCTCGTCGCGCAGGTTGTTTGGAGCGAATCTACAAAGTAGCCCGAGCTGCATGGAGCCGAAGGTAAACCCCGTCGACATAACGCCCAAAGCCACTTCATCCTTGCACCTCATCCCAGAACTCAACCGGCCAGAGATTCGGCGATTCCTTATCGCTGGTTGGGACTCCCTGTGGGGCTGTCATTCTGCCTCGTTTCCTGGATTTCTCGACGAGTTAAGCATCCACGTAATCGCAACGGGCTTCGGGATCGGGGATGGGCAGGCCGTCCTCACGGAGGCCGTCCAGATGGAAGCGGATTGCCTCGCGAATGTTCGAGTCAACATCTTCCGGCGTGTCACCCGTCGCAACGCAGCCGGGGAGATCCGGCACGTAAGCGGAATAGTTTTCGTTCGCTTTTTCGATCACCACGGCATATCGCATCACGATGGCTCCTTCAGCCCGGCCTGTTTCAGGATGCTGTTCAAGGTGCCCGGCGACAAGTCGTCGGCCGGTTTGCCTGCGATGGTCACGCGCCCCGGTTTGGACGGGTTCTTGTACTGCCGATGGCTGCCGCGCGTGGCCACGAGAAACCACCCCTCCGCTTCGAGCATTCGGATCACGTCCCGCACCTTCATGCTATGCAGCCCCGCCCGTGCAAACCGCGAAATACACCCTGCAATCTGTCGGTCAGCGCATCGAACATAACGATCTCTTTTAGCTCGCGCTCCCACGTGGGTCAAGTTGGGGCAGGCCCGGTGGCTCTTTGAGGCTCTGCGCCCAACCGCGTCCTGTCGTAAGGGGGCTGGGGGGTGGTCAAAACGCCGGACACACCCGTCACTTGACCGCTGTGATGCACGTGGATTGCTCGGTCAGGGGGGAGGCTTTGACCTCGTTAAAGGGTGTCTCCTCGATCCAGCGGAGGAGCTTGGGAAGGGTGACCGGTTCGCGACTCGGATCGCCCACCATCAGCTTCAGTGCGAAGATGGCCCCGAACGGCGAGTCGGGACATTCCGGGTTGACATAGTAGCCACGAATGACGAGCCGCCCCCCGGGCGACAGCGCGTCGTACGCCGGCCGCAGAATTGCGCGAGAGACGGGTTCGTTATGGTACAGGACGTCCGAGAGCAGGACGGCGTCGAGATTCTCCCCGTACGCGTCGCAAGTGATGTCAGCCGCTCGAGTGTCGATGCGCTTCTCGAGATCATGCAGCCGTACGATCTCGCGCGTCGTATCGAGAACCTCCTCTTGATCGAGCAGCACGGCGCGAAGCGTCGGGTGGCGACGACACAGTGCCACGGAGTACATCCCGGACCCACACCCGACATCCGCCATCGTTTGGCACGCCGAAAGATCCACCGCCTCTGCCAGGGCCGCGGCCTCGCCCAACATGGCCACGTTATTCATGGCCAGGGTGAACCGGCGCGGATCCGGTTCCGCCGGTGGCGTTTCCTCCGCCGCGCCGGGTGCTTGGCGAACCGTGTCGTAGAGGCGCTGCCAGTCTGCGAGTTCGATGGCCATAACCTCGATGAGATCGCCCACATAGAACGGTTTACCTTCCACCAGATGCACGTCGGCGAAGCGTGCGTTGGCGTACAGGCCGCCTTTCACGTGCAGGAACCCGATCCCGACGCAGGCGTTAAGGAGCGACGGGAAGATCCGGACGTCGGCGCCGACACGTGCTCCGAGTTCGTCTGCCGTCATGGGGCTCTCAGCCAGCACAGTGAAGACATTGAGTCTGGTCGCAGCGAAGAGCGCATGGGTGGACCATGGCGCGAATACAAGATCCAGAATCGGATTCCCGAGCATGTTGGGTTCCTTTCGTCTGCGCCATTGGACGGGGCAAGCCGGAGCGAAAACGCCTCGCCCCCATGCAAGCGGAGTCAGGCAGACCGTCGGGGCAAGTTGAGCTTCTGATCGGTTAAAAAAGTACGCCCGTCCGCATGAATCGGACGGGCGTCTGGAATCTCCGCTTGACTCTCAATCCCGGCGAAAACCGGTTCATTACGCGGCGGGCTTGATCTCTTTCTTCTTCACTTTCTTTCCCTCGCCGCGGCGCTTCGAGCGGCGCTTGGCTGTCTTCTTCCCGGTAGCCTTACGTTCCTTCCTGGTGGCACCTACCTTGGTAGCTTTTTTCTTCTTTCTGGCAGCGCGCTTCTTGCGATCGGGCTTCTTCGTTTCCGCGTCGGCTCGAACCTTGCGTTTCGCGAGTCCTGTATTGGTAGCTCGACCAAGGTTCGGGTCGACCCGCTCGCGCGTCATTACGAAATAGCCACCCGCACCGAGCGCGACGACGGCCAGAACGGCCACTACGATGATTTGCTTCTTCTGCTTGTCCATGATGGCTACCTCCCTCGAACGACCGATACCGGTCAACTCCGTCCAATATTACAAGTATCGGCACCAAAAGACCCATCGTCAACCCGACTCGCCGAGTTGGTTGCTCGCGAGGACATCAGCCCTCGCCGGGTACTCCACCCTATTTAGACGTCGTTCCCGATCTATGAGTTCCGGCAATTGTGCCAAGTTCTTCATCCCTTTTCCGCCTTATTCACAAGTGCCCGAATCTTGTCACACATTTTTCTAAATATTGCCTTAAAAACTCCACTGAAGAATGAATTGCTTGGTGCGGGTACAGAATCCGTCCAACTGCCAAATCTGCTGAGCTGATTGGTATCCGAAGCGCTCCAACTGGGCGGGGTTGCGAAGCCTTGTGTGCGTGGAGAGCCGGCGAACGGTAGATGGTCAAAGCTCGACCGATAGCCGGTATTGCATCAGCGACCTTGGAGGCGTGGAGACCACGATCATGTTCGAGCACGTTTGCGGGCTTTGGGGCACTGAGAACCGACCCCAATGGTCGCTCGATGTGACGTTCCGGGAAGACACCCTCCGGAATCGGGTGGGCTACTCCGAGTCCTCAGCCAGGGGATTTAGATGCGATTGCCCTTCTATGAGCATTGCCGCAGAAACCACTGTACCGCGTTGGCGTTTTTCGATTCGCGCATCATGCCGCGGCGCTTGACTTGGGAGGATCGGAGGTTTATACTCAAAGATTCGACTTTCTGTTTCCCTTTATCTGACAAGGGTTTACGTTTTTTCGCCGAGCGCTGGGAGGATCAATCAAGTGGCCAAACGCGTCCAAGCGAAAACCGGCTCCAAGCGAACCGCCTCTCCAAAGGGAACGCGTAAGGCAAAGGCGAAAACCGCCTCGAGCAAGGTCAAGAAGGCCACCTGCAAGAAGAAGACAACCAAGAAGGGAGTGACCGCCTCCAGTCGCACCACTAAGCTCGCGAGTACTCGATCCACCCGCTCTTCGAAGGCCGCCACGACAACCGAGAAGACAACTCATAAGAAGGTCGCCAAGAAGAAGAAAGCAAGGACGACCCCCAAGAGGAAGACCACGACTAGAGAGGCCGCCAACAGACCCGCCAAGGCCCGAAAGGCAACTGAGTCGACACCCTCGTCGCCGGCAACTCAGAGCGTAGCCCAGATGCCCCCCGAGCCGCGGATGCCGAAAACGCACCTCTGCGACAACGATCTCGCTGAGTTCAAGGAGCGGCTGCTGCGGATGCGTGCGGAACTCTCAGGCAATGTCCTTGAGATGAAGCGGCACTCGCTGGACAATAAGGCTCAAAGCGGGCCCGAATACTCGTCCATGCCCATTCACATGGCCGACCTGGGATCCGACAACTGGGAAAAGGAGTTCACCCTCGGGTTGATCGCTAACGAACAGACCGTGGTGCGGGAGATCGACGAGGCCCTTGAACGCATCAGGGACAGGACTTACGGTGTGTGTCTCGTGACTCACAAGAGGATCAGTAAGGCGCGGCTACGCGCTAAACCCTGGGCCAAGTATTGCATTCAATACGCCCTCGCTCGCGAGGAAGGACGCGCCATCTGACCGTATCGTCGCCCATGGTTGCTCGCAGGTCACACGAAACCGGTCCTGAGACGGACGGGATGGAGCCCGCCCTCTTTAGTCTCTTTTCCCATCTTCGGTTCTGGTTTGTGGCCGGTGTGCTGCTCTGGTTGGACCTGTGGTCCAAGTCATGGGTGTTCTACCATTTGAGTACGTCGGAGATCCGCGACTTCATTCCGGACGTCGTCGTCTTCCGGCGATCACTCAATGACGGAGCCGTCTTCGGTTTGTTCTCGGGTTATACGTCCGTGTTCATCATTGCCTCGGTGTTCGCGCTGGGCTTGATGTTCTATCTCTTCGCCCACAGCAATCGGAAGCAACGTGTCCTCCACATCGCACTGGGACTGATCCTCGCCGGCGCGTTGGGCAACCTCTACGACCGCGCCTTCATCAAGGCCGACGTCGTACGCTCGAAAGTCAAGGGGGGGAACCAGGCTCCGCACATCGGACGAATCGTCGGTGATCGTGACGGGCCGATTATCCACATCGGCGACTACCCCGACGGGAACAACGTTGAACGCTACGTCAGCGACACGGTCACCGTGCGCGAGCAGGGGGTCGTGCGCGACTTCATCAAGTTCGTCCCCAGATTCCCGTCCTGGGTGCCGAAACTGGCGGGAAGAGAGATGTGGCCTTGGGTGTTCAACGTCGCCGACGCAGCCCTGGTGTGCGGCGTCATAATACTGTTGTTGTTCACCGCATTCGATCGAGCGCCGAGGGCATGAGCCGGCCGAGCCGCCGGCGAAGTCACGGATGCGAAGGCGCGCCACTCGATACTGATGGAGATTGGCAGCATCCGCGGCATCCGCCGTGAGTCGTGAGTATTTAACGCCCGATCGTAGACGGAGAGTCAACCATCGCCCCCAGCGCCCGTCGGCGCACCGGTGAACCTGCATGCCGACCAAAGCGAAACAACCACGGTTCAACGCCTTCGATCATCAGATGATGACCCGCGCAATCGCCCTGGCTCGACGGGGTGAGGGCAACGTCGAGCCGAACCCGATGGTCGGGTGCGTCATTGCCTGTGACGGCCGGATCATCGGTGAAGGATACCACCGTCGATTCGGAGGTCCGCACGCCGAGATTAACGCCCTTCGGGCCTGCACGAGCAGTCCTCGCGGCGCCACCGTATACGTTTCATTGGAACCCTGTTGCCATCACGGCAAGACTCCGCCCTGCACGGACGCGCTTATCGAGGCCCGGGTCGCACGCGTCGTCGCGGCCCGGCGTGATCCGAATCCTGTCATGTCGGGGAGGGGCTTGCGGCAACTCCGCGCAACGAACATCAAGGTCGAGACAGGTCTGCTGGCTGATCAGGCGGCCGAGGTGATCGCACCCTATTCGACGCGCATCCTGCATGACCGACCGTTCGTCATCGCCAAGTGGGCACAGAGTCTCGATGGGAAGCTGGCAACCCGTACCGGGGATTCCCGGTGGATCTCCTCCGAGGCATCGAGACGCCTGGTCCATCGCCTGCGGGCTCGGGTGGATGCCATCCTTGTGGGCTCGGGCACCGTCCTTAAAGACGATCCGCGACTGACGGCGCGCGGCGTTCCGTTACGCCGCCAAGCCGTTCGTGTTGTCCTGGACGGGCGACTTCGAATCTCACCGACGTGCCGGCTCGTTGCAACATCTCACGAAACACCGACCCTGGCGGTCACGACTACAGCCCAGGCAAAATCACGCAAGGCTGACCGCCTCCTGGAAGGAGGCGTGGAGATCATCCACTGCCGTTCGCGTGCCGGCCGTCTGTCACTCGCCGACTGTCTCGAGACGCTCGCCCGGCGCGACGTAACGAATCTGCTTGTAGAGAGCGGCCCGACCATCCTGACTTCCTTTTTCGAGGCCGACCTCGTCGATGAGGCGTACGTCTTCACGGCGCCGATGTTGATCGGTGGACGCGACGCACCGAGCCCCTTGGGCGGGCGCGGGGCCGGGCGAATCGATACCGCAATCAGGCCCCGATCCGTGCAGATTCGACGGGTAGGCTCCGACATGCTCCACCGCATCAGGTTCACGTGATCGGAATCCGAGGCGTACGGGCGGTGGTTATCCCCAGGCACTCCGGGGATTTGTTTCTGCTGTCACGCGACAGCCGCGTCGAGGGTGTTCCCACGTCTGCCCATGAGCGGAGGTGGGGTTAACGGCCGCATGATTGACGGGCGGCGCGGTTGCTGGACAATTCAGGATATGGGTGCTCTGTTTCATGGTTGCGCGACGCTGTGTGATCATGAGCCGCAGTCGGGCGTACGCTCATGACTCGAGCAGTAGGGGAGACGACGATTCGAATCCCCCACGGCTAAAGCCATGGGCCACCCAGCCGACGATTCGAGTTCCCCACGGCTAAAGCCATGGGTCACCCGGCAACGGGTAATCGAGCAAGGGAGGAATGAGGATTGAGCGCAGAACTGAAGGGTCGGAACTTTCTATCGATGTTGGATTTCTCGAGGGAGGAGATCCACGAGGTCCTTGATACGGCCATGCACATGCGGGCCGAAGGATACGGGCGGGAGCTGCCGCTTCGAGGCAAAACACTGGCGATGATCTTTCAGAAGCCGTCGCTTCGCACCCGCGTTTCGTTCGAGACCGGTATGACAAAGCTCGGCGGGCACGCGATCTATCTGGCCCCGACGGATATCAGTCTCGGGAAACGTGAGACGACGGAGGACATCGCACTTGTGCTGTCGCGGTACGTTGACATCATCATGGCACGCGTCTTCGGTCACGACATCGTGGAGGATCTTGCGCGCTATGCAAAGGTCCCGGTCATCAACGGTCTGAGCGACCATGAGCACCCTTGCCAGATCATGGCGGATTTCCAGACGATCCTCGAGCGCAAGGGCAAGCTCGAAGGGATCCGGGCCTGCTTCATCGGTGACGGCAACAACGTAGCCAACTCTCTGATGCTGGGTGCGGCCAGGGTGGGTATGCACATGACGGTCATCACGCCCCCCGGATACGAACCCACGGCGGCGGTGGTGAGCAGTGCGAACGATGCCGCCGCCTCGACGGGGTCGAAGATCGCCGTGTCGAACGACATCGCCGCGGTGAGCGGGGCCGATGTCCTGTACACCGATGTGTGGGCGTCGATGGGCCAGGAGGCGGAAGCGGCTGAGCGTAAGAACGTCTTCGAGAAATACCGGATCGACGCCGGGACTTTCGAGATGGCGGATCCCGAAGCGGTCATTCTGCATTGTCTGCCGGCCCACTACGGAGACGAGATCGAGTACGAGACCTCGCGCCTACCGAACTCGGCCATCTTCGATCAGGCCGAGAATCGTATGCACGCGCAGAACGCGCTGATGCTTCATCTGGCGGGCTGATGCCTGATTCCGCCGGACACGGGCTTTCCGTAAGATCATCGAACGGCGTGCCCACACTCGTGCGACCGCATAGTTTTGGACGTGGTGAATGGTGTGTTGATGAGCGAAATCCTGCCAAATGAGCACGGGAAAGGGGCCGATAAACATAAGGTCCCGGCTCCGGTCTTGCCGGTAGAAACTCATCTGGGGTAAAGGAAGCGGGATTCGCTCATGATCGACGGTTCATTGGTTGTAGTGGGACTTGGCGGTAACGCGATTTCCCTGTCCGATCAGGAAGGGAATGTCGATCAGCAGTTCGCCAACTCGCGTCTCACGGCCCGGGCGCTGGCCGATCTGGTCGAGGCCGGGCATCAACTCGTCATCACGCACGGCAACGGACCGCAGATAGGCAACTTCCTGCTGCGCAACGAGGCGGCTGCCGACGTGATCTACCCGCTTCCGATGGAAGTCGCCGTCGCTCACGTTCAAGGTGGAATGGGCTACATGATTGCCCAGACGCTGATGAACGAGCTGGCAAAGCACGGTAACACCTCCGTCGTGACGACGTTCGTGACGAACATTCTGGTCGATATTGATGATCCTTCTTTCAAGCAGCCGACCAAGCCCGTCGGGAGAATTCTCCCCAAGGACCTGGTGGATCGGCAAATCGACGAAGAGGGATGGATCGTCACGGAAGTAACGCCCGGCATGTACCGGCGGGTAGTGCCGTCGCCTTATCCCCGCCGGATCATGGAGATCGAGAGCATCCGCCGTGCCGTTGACGCCGGAGAGCTGGTCATTTGCTGCGGAGGCGGTGGTATTCCGATCGTCCATGATCCGAAGAAGGGTCTTCACGGCATGGCGGCCGTAATCGACAAGGACCTCGCCAGCGCCCTGCTCGCTAAACAGCTCGACGCCGATGCCATGATGATGCTCACCAACGTGGATCATGTCAGCATCAATTACGGCCAGCCGGACGAACGTGCCATCGATCACATGACGGTTCGACAGGCCAAGCAGTGGCTCGACGAAGGCCAATTCCCCGCCGGCTCGATGGGTCCGAAGATCGAAGGTGCCGTCAACTTTATCGAGGCGTCGAAGAAGCCGGACGCCAGTGTGATGATCGCTCCACTGCATCAGGCCGCCGACGCAGTGGCCGGTCGAATCGGCACGCGGATCACCAAGTCGTAGCCGTTCCGAAGGCAAAGGCGGCGGGTCAAAGGGGCCGGTCTTTTTTGTACGCATTCCAACCGAGGACTTCCGTTTTCCAGCCCGGTAGACACTCAGTTAGATCTGCCCGGCTGACACGGGGACGGCAATTGCACGCAGTAGCGCAGGCTTCCAGCCTGCTAACATTGTGCTAGCGCAGGCTTCCAGCCTGCAAACACAGTGCTGCCGACACACCGGTATTACCTTCCGCCAGTGCCAACCGACGCGACTTTGAGCTGTTTTGACAGACTGCCATAAGATCTCGGAGAGTGCTCCAGCGATTCTCCCGGCGTATTGAGGGAGCAGAAGACCTCGGCGCTCCGCCTCGCCCGTTTTTTGAACGAGCGGTCCAACCGCGACCGGTATGCATTCCGCGATACCGGGCCACAAAGGCAGCTGCGTCAGAATCCAGGTGACAGAGGACATCTGTGCTCCTGGTGGGTCAAGAATCGAGCTTCGAGCTTGACTCGGCGCGCGGATGCCGTCAGAATGCCAACTCAGGTGGGTCGTCAGAGGAGAGGAGAGAGGCTCTCGGCGTCGTTCATTCCACCTTGTCTTAAATCGACCCCTGGTGCCTCTCCCAACGCAGCCGGTGTGTGATTGGACGGATGTCGGACACCGGCATCGATCCCTTGTTGGCTGAGGCGGGAGCCGATCGGTCATCAGTATCTCAACGATGGCAACCAGCATTGGCACATTGGCGCCCCAGGGCCAGCGCACATTAAACCCCTTGTGTCGTAAGGACTTGCATCAAGAACTCGTTGCTCCAGCCGGCGATTTGGCTCTTTCCCTTGATGCTGTCGTTCGCGG
>JAUXGE010000359.1 GCA_030622435.1 Planctomycetota bacterium | reverse complement strand
TAAAGCACAGGAGAATCCAAAGGAAGGCCGGGATCAGGAACGAGGACGTCCCCGATCGCACGATGATCTCGTAGGCGCCGTACAGCACCTTGCCGAGAGGAGGAGCGAGGGCGTAGAGACACCACGGATCGTTGCCGTCGAAGCGGTGAAGCAGCGTGATCGCCATCCTCAGGACGATGAATGCGTGGATCCCCGCGAGCCCCCACAACAGGGCGGTGAACCGCCGAACCCACGGCAAGGGTGTCGCGAGGATAAGGGCGATGATAGTGGCCGTTGGAAGGTACCCCTGCCGGCGCGGGTTGTGCGAAAGGGCGTTGGCGATCTCCACGTTCCGACGAACCATAATGATTTCGGTATCGGAGCTGCCTCCGGCCGAGGGTTTCGACTGAAACCGGACGAATCCGTCCGATCCGAACGTGCCGAAGATGAGGTTGCCCGCGGCGCGATAGGCGACCGAGTACGTCTCCCTCAGCCCCGGCCACGGTATGGCGAGGAGTCCGTAGAGCAGCGCGAGAACACAGAAGAACCGGATAAGCCGATTAGTCGGAAGCATTGGTGTGAAAGACCGTCAAGCGAGATTGGCGGCGTACCCAAAGGAGCCACAGCAGGACCGGCAGGATAATGAAGAGCGCCTGCCAGACATCCACATGCATCACGTCGAAGGCGCGCGGGAAGTAGACCCCGGTCAGGTACAGGCTCAGGATGCGAATGAGGTTCAACAGCAGCAGGGCCGTGATGCCTGACGCGATGGCAAGGAGTCTCCACCGAACCGGCGCCCTCACCGGAGATGACAAGACCAGAAAGCCGAAAAACGCAGACGCCTGGAGTCCGTCGCAGCCGATGTTGATGTCCAGCGAAAACTCGGACCCGAGAAGCGATGTTCCGGCTGCGGCCACGTCCTGGCCGAACACCGTTAGCGCACCGGCTGAAAGTACGGCGCTGAAACCGAGGTAGGACTCGAACACGCCGGTTTCCGAGAGCCAGAAGTAGAACAGGGCATTGAACCCCAGTGTAAGAGTGGATACGAGGAGCACAAACCGGAGGACGGGGCGCTTCGCCGTGAACCAAGTCTCTTTGTCCGCTCGAGCGGGCGCGTGAAGGCGCTCCTTCGCTTGTGCTTGCTCACCGTCATGCGTCGGAGCACCGCTGCGCGGTGGTGCCGCGCTTTGCTTTCGCTTTTTCCTGCCGACCCGTCTCACGATCGTTTGCCTCCGATGAACGCACCCTATCGCCTGGGCACACAAGGTACAAGGCCTCGCTGCTCGGCAAACGGTGCCGTCGGTCCGGGCTCCATACGCCAAACGCACCCGCGCGCGCCGGTGTGTTGTCGTTTGCGGCTGCGTACGCCAAACACACCGGCGCGTCGTCGCCCACCGAAAGGTCGCTCGGCGCAAGACTCCGCGCCCCGTCCTGCAGGACGTGCCTAAACCACGCCGGAAGCCTCGCACACCCGGCGCCGGGCGAAGACGACGGTTCCTCCCGTCAGGTCGATCAGGGTCATGATAATCAAGTCCCATTCGGAGACGGTGGGGATGTCCTGACACCCACAGCAATCGGAGAGTAGTATGTCTATGCACTTGCCGAGAGACCCGCATATTCCTGTGACGTCGATACAAGGATCCTTGACGCGTTGACCTATGCAGGCAGTTGCCGTTGCGCGATTCTGCAGCCTCCAACCCGTGATTCGCTCGAGGTGCGATCAGCGGCTCCGCGGTGTGTCGAAGTGGAAGTCCTGTTTGCCCTCGGTGATAGTGATGAACCTGTCGGCGGGGATACTGTGGATACGTGTGACCGTGCGCTCGTGGTTGGGCCAGTGGACTTCGATTGAGTCCACGTGGTCGTGGGCGTCCAACCCGAAGGTCAGTGCAAACTCATTACGGTGCGTGTTGTGCCCGAGCCCACCGTAGATCTCGCGCGTTTGTACCAAATCGCCCGCGCGAACGATGACACGCGCACCAATGGCGCTGCGATTGGCACCTCCTTGGCCCAGGCCGATGAGACGGATCGTCAGGAAGTGGTTGCGGCTGCCCACGTTGTTGCAAAATAGTGCGATGCGGGGTGGGCGGGCGCTGCTGCGAGCAGGTGGCATGCGGAAGTTCGAGCGGGTAACGAGTATGTCGACGTCTCCGTCATGGTCGTAGTCGGCCAGGGATAGACAGCCCGAGCCCTCCCACGCGAATCCGGCTCTGTCGGTGACTTCGACGAAGCGGTGATCGGGCTTCTGCCGAAAGAGTCTGAGAAACTGACCGTCGGGGTAGTCCCCGGAGCTGATGAGCAGATCCTGGAGGCCGTCGTTGTCGAAGTCGATCCACGCCGCGTACAGATCGCCCTCGTTCCAGCGATCGCCGTTGTGGAATCTGTCGATGCCAACGTCGTGACGCCACTCGAAGCGGTATCCCTGGTGTGGCCCCATGTTCTCCAGGAGGCAGGACCGGTCGGAAGATTCCCCGGCCCATGCGTGGGCGATCTGGGCAACGAACAGATCGATGTCGCCGTCGTTGTCATAGTCGGCGCACGCCACGTCGAACGTGTTGCCGTTAGCGCGGAAGGGTTCTTCATCCTCGCGTCCGTGTTTCTCCTTGATCTCCGGTGGGTAGCGTCCATGGCGTATTTCGTCACCGTCAAAACCGATGACGTCGGCGACGTCGGCGAACTGGAAATCTCCGTGGTTCTCGAGCAGCACGTTCCACTGCCGACCGTATGCGGCTATCAGGATGTCCTGCTCGCCGTCGTTGTTGAAGTCGCAATGGGACAGACCGTAGACGGGTCGGTGACTGTTCCGTGTCCCCGGTGTTGTCGTGGTGGGCCGGCCGGTGTTGGCCGTCACGTCGTGGAAGGCTCCGTCTCCGTGCCCGCGGTAGAGGGGTGATGGATAACACTCATAGCTCCATCCGTACTCGCGGTAGGAGTTGCCGATCATCAGATCGACACAACCGTCGCGGTCGACGTCCAGGAACATGGCCGTAGTGGCTGTCGCGGGTGGGTTGGGATTGAGAGCGGCGTTGCGCGGGCTGAACCGGCCGGAGCCGTCGTTTATCAGGATCTCGTTGCGCCTGCCGTCGTCCGGAACGGCCATGAGCGGTTCGCCGTCCTCGTCCAGTACGATCTTATCATCCTCGACGACCGGGCGCTCGAAGTCACAGTGCCGGCCCGAAAACAGATCGATGTCACCGTCGTTGTCGATGTCGGCTGCCTGGAGGCAGGCGGGCTTGCGCGGTTGGTCGTCGTCCGTGAGTTCGTCGATCCGTGACTCGCGTGTGAACTCGACGAATCTGCGGCCCGGCCACCCAGGGGAGGGCAGATTGAAAAAAACCCGCCGATTGTCCAGGATGCAATCGGAAAATTTGTCACCGTTCAGATCGGCCCAGAGAACACGCTTCGCATCGATCCCGCCGAGCCCGACATGGTCGGCCATGTCGGTGAAGAAATAAGCCGGTGGTGTGAACGGGGCTGAGTCTCGTGGGGTCGACACGCAGCCGGAGGCGACCAGGACGACTGCCCCGACCGCAATGTGGAGAACGATTTGAGGCGGGTATCGGTGGTTCATTTGACCTTCTTTCTCAGGACGTTGAGCGTATTGACGGATCGTAGGGATTTTGCCGGAAAGCTCCGGGGCTGTCACGATGTAGATAGTCGTGATCGTGTGCTGCATGTGGTCATGACGAACGCCGGCGCGTTAGGCATTTTCGCTGAGTATACAGGGGTTTCCAGCGTTTTCACACTGAAAACGCGGTTTTGGGAAGCTAATACGGATCGGCCAGGGGGCAACTCGTGGGTTGGCCGAAGCCGTCGTTGCGACGGTGATTCCTGGCGGTTGACAGTGTCAAGATGGCAATATTCCCTGAGAATTCGGGTGCAGCCGGATGGGTTTGGGAGGGGGAGTGCGTGACGGAAGCGCGCGTCGCAGGAGTGACGTGATGGGGTTCGGAAGGATGCGTCTGTTCTGTCAGATGCGCGGTGAGAACCTCGGTTCTCGATGGGTCGAGTTGGTCGAAGACTTGATGCGACACGGGTCGGATGAGCTCCCATCGTCGGGTTTTGCGTTGTCCGGTCTCATCGATGGCTGGAACGAAATCGAGGTATCCACCATTTTTTCCGGGGAAAAAAGGGTGTTTTTGCCGAAAAAAGGCTTGATTCCCGACGCGCGGAGCCGTAGATTCTCGCGCAGTATCAGCCACGGAAAGCTGTAACGAGATTGTGAAAGGAATATCTCATGGCCAAGAAGAAGGCGAAGAAGAAAGCAGCGACGGCAACCACGAAGGCGCGAACCAAGTCAGAGGTGTTCGGTGAGCTTGCCGACTCCGCCGATCTGACGAAGAGGCAGGTCGCGACGGTCTTTGACGGGCTGTCGAAGATCATCAAGAAGGACCTCGGCAAGCGCGGACCCGGGACGTTCACCGTGCCGGGACTGATGAAGATCAAGGTCGTCCGCAAGCCTGCGACGAAGGCTCGCAAGGGCATCAACCCGTTCACGGGTGAGGAAATGATGTTCAAGGCGAAACCCGCTCGCAACGTGGTCAAGGTGCTGGCGCTCAAGAATCTCAAGACGATGGTCTAATCAGAGCGGCCTGCGCGATCGACCCGCCCTTGGCGGCGGTTCGAAGCACATAAGCATGAGTACAGGCGGTGGTGAATCGAATCGGATTTTCCACCGCCTTTCTCATGCGCCGCCGG
>JAUXGE010000316.1 GCA_030622435.1 Planctomycetota bacterium | reverse complement strand
GAACCAGGATCTCGTAGACGCCGAGGATGACCTGCTCTCCGCCCGCAACCAATACGCCGCCGCCGTCGCCGCTTTCCGGGTCGCCATACTCGAACTCAGGCGTGATACGGGCACTCTCCGCCTGACAGACGAAGGACGTTGGGATACGGAGGTTGCGGGACAGGGCTCGGGCGAGTCACCCGACGGTCCATAGTAGTTCGCAACCCCGTTACCCGGGCTACGGCCGTGGTGGCAGTTGCGCATTCAGCCATGAGCGGGATGTGTTGGCGCCGTTCAGCAAGTCGATAAGACGGAGGATGTCGGCGGGCCTCGCTACGCTGCTGCGGTCGATGTCGGTGCGTTCCAACGGGATCGACCTCACGCCGTTCAGGGCGTCGATGAGCGCCAGGATGTCAGAGGGGGCGCTCATCCCGTCGCCATTCGCATCACCGGGCAGGAACCCGATATCGATTCGATCATCAGGATCGGGGCGGATGCTCTGCCCGCCCCGTGCCTGCACGTGCGCGACAAGCGTCGTCCACGCGCCTGGTGCGATCGGATCAGTGAAGAACACGTCGTGCGTGTTCTGACGATCGGGCGTGGGGACGACATCAAGCACCTCGGGTGGCGTGCCAGCTGTGTCCTGGAGTTCGAAGCTCGCGTCCGACAGTGGGCCTTGATCGAACGCATCTTGGACGCGGCATGAGAAGGTCAATCGGACGCGATCGATCCCCTGAGGAGTGATGCCAGTAGTAGAGAGATCTTGCCGTGCGTCGATCGTTCCGTCTTCGGGATCGCTTGCGAGGATGAACGGCATCACGGGGACGGACTGCAGCTTGAGAAGAAAGGTTCCTGAGTTGCCGAGGGGTTCACGGATATCTTCACCATCCGTTGGATCGAAGTCGACCGCGTCGTGATACGACCCAACCAGGTAGATGCTGTTGTCAGAGTCTACGGCGATGCCGGCGATCCGTTCAGATTCCGACAGACCCCCGAACGTCTCTGTCCAGCCGTACCACCCGTACTCACAGAGTCTCGTGACGAACATGTCCTTGACACCGGTGGATGTGCGTAGGTCGGTTCCACTGGTTGGATCGAAATCGATGGTGTATTCAGGAGGATTGTGGTTCCTGGCTCCAAACTCGCCGGCTACCGTTGGGTCCCCGGCGGAGTCGAGAGCAAGGTGATAACTCGTTTCTTCAGACGAGCCGCCTATAGTTCTTGTCCAGGCGTAGTCGCCGCTTGCGAACAGCTTCGTGACGAACACATCGGACGATCCGCACGACACGTGCAGGTCCTCATTCTCTGATGGGTCAAAGTCGACCGTGTCTTCGAAGGACCCCGTTACGTACACAGACGCGTCGTCGCTGACAGTGACACTAGTGGGTCCGCAGCGCCCAGAAGGAGCACCGATTGTTATGGTCCCTGCGTAATCGCCCTCCGACGTTAACCGCAGAATGAAGGCGTCAATCTCGCCCAGCGACACACGCTCATCCGTTCCCGCCGTAGGATCAAAATCGAGAGGACCGCGGAACGACCCGACGACGAAGACAGCGCCGTCATCACCAACAGCCACGTCCTTGCCATTTGCCCAAGTGCTCGTGCTGGGGGCCGACGTGACGGATGCTGACCAGATGTGAACGCCTCCTGGGGAGTATCTGTCCAGGTGCATGCCGTAGCCATGGGTCAACAGAACAACACCATTCTCCGCATCAGCCGCAAGGGCTGTGGCAAAAGCAAGAGGCGGGATCGTGCTCGTCCAACCGTAAGAGCCGTCTCCGTTCAGCTTTGTCAGGAAGACTGCATGGACGTTCAGGTCACTGCTACCGGTGGAGTGAACATCGACTCCCTCTGTGGGATCAAAATCCACGGCAAGGGTGAAGTACCCTGTGATGTAGATGGAACCGTCGGCTGCAACCGCAATGTCTCTGGGCTGTTCTTCTCTCTCACCTCCGAACGTACGCGTCCAGACATAAGTGCCGTCAGAGTGCAGCTTCGAAACAAAGACATCGCTATGTCCTCGAGAGGAGTGCTCGTCGGTTCCAAGGCTCGGGTCAAAGTCGACCGTACCACCGAACAAGCCCACGAGCACAACGCCGCCGGCGGGATCGACAGCGACTCCGCGAGGGGTCGTCCCGCTGTCTTGATTCCCGAACGTCATGGTCCAACCGTAGTCGGCCACAGTGCAATCCGCGAGAGCCGTGCTTTCAGAGCCGAGTAGCTGTGTCAGAGACACGGCCAGGGCACCGGCCAGCGAGCCCCATCTGCCGGCTACTCCGCATCGACCCATGAAACGCTTTCGGCATACGGTCGGATGACCAACCGCTGGCGTACGCGGCCCCGTTGCGAGTGTTGTGCCGATCATGAGATGTCTCCTCTAATGTGCTGTCGCCGCTGGGCTGAACAGAATGTCCCCAATGTTCCAAGCAGAACCCTTCCTAACATGCACCCCCTCGATCTGATCATATCTGCGGCTCCTGTTCTGAAAGGGAGACACCAGAACCACACTCATAGACTGTAGATAGCATAACCACTCATGGGTGTGATGTCAAGCTATGCGACAGGCTGACATCAAGGTTGCTGTGGGCGCCAGGTTACGAAGACTACGCGAGGGGAAAGGGTGGTCGCAGGAGGAACTCGGTTTTGAGTCGAGTCTGCATCGCAATTACATTGGCGGCATCGAGCGGGGCGAGCGTAACGTCGGTGTCGAGAATATCTCGAAGCTCGCACACGCTCTCGGGGTGCGACCCCGGGATCTACTGCCGTAGTGGGCGCGGCGTAGAACAATTGGGATTCCTGTCACTGTTGCACTCGCCGCTGCCCCTGCTCATCGAACACCGGCAGCCTCGGACACTGCGGCGGTACGACCCCCTACGCATTTCCGACGAC
This sequence comes from Planctomycetota bacterium, assembly GCA_030622435.1. Taxonomy (GTDB): domain Bacteria; phylum Planctomycetota; class Phycisphaerae; order UBA1845; family UBA1845. Next base: position 2,677 of record JAUXGE010000316.1, on the reverse strand, counting down.
GCTCTGCGCAACAGCCCTGTCACAGGCCGTGCTCACAACTTCTGACGCATGAATCGTTTGTTTATGTGCTTTAGAGTCATTATAGTAGTATGGTAAGTACGATGTACGTTCTGTTGTGTCGGCAAAGGCAACAGCCGGCCCAAACGGCACGCGCAAGACCCACGAGGATGCCGATCGCCATGACCAGGACCATTACATCCCCTCGAGCCGGAACACAGACACCTGCAGCGTCCTTCTCGACCGGAGCGCCATACGCTCCCGAAGCATGGTACCGGCGCTACGCCTTGCGGGCCGTCGTCATCGTCGTCCTCGTCGCGGTTGTCGGTGGTGCGAGCCTGGCGGTCGCTCGTTGGGCTCGATCGTCCTCGGCTCTCGCGGCCGTCGAACAATTCACCGTCAAGCCACGCACATTCTCCGTAGTGCTCAAAGAGAAGGGCGAGCTAAAGGCGGCCAACTCGACCGACATCACATGCGAGGTCGAAGGGCGTTCCACGATCATCACCCTGATCCCGGAGGGAACGGCCGTCAAGGAAGGCGATCTGCTCGTGGAACTGGCCAGCGATCAGATCGAGGACCGTATCCGACAGGACGAACTGAAAGAATCCAACGCGATCACGGCCTTCGAAGCGGCCAAGACCGAACTCGAGATTCAACGTGACAAGAACGCCAGCGATATCCGCAAGGCGGACCTCAAGATCGATCTGGCTGGCCTTGCGCTGGCCAAGTACGAGAAGGGCGACTGGGAACAGAAGCACAAGGACGCCCAGATCGCAATCGAGCAGGCCAACATCAACCTCGAGCGCCGGACGGAGGATTTCGAGGCCGCCAAGGAACTAAGAGAGAAGAACTTCATCACGAAGACCGAGTACGACGAGGACTACTTCGACTTCCGGCGCGCGGAGTGGGAAGTGGAGAAAGCCGAGAAGGCCATAGAAGTCCTCAGAAAATACACCCATGTTGCGGAACTCCGGCAGAAGGAGTCCGACCTGGAAGAGGCCGTCAAGGAACGTGAACGCGTTGTGAAGAACGCCGATGCCGAAGAAACCAAGAAGTTCCGTGCCGTTGAAGGGAAACAAAAAGAGCTGGAGCTGACTCAGGATCAGTTGGCCAAGTTCCGCAGGCAGAAGGAAAAGTGCCGGATCACCGCCCCCGCACCGGGGTTCGTCGTGTACTTCAGCGAGGGCTGGCGCTGGGGTTCCGAGGGCCAGATCAAAGAGGGCGCATCTGTTCACGAACGGCAAACGCTGCTTTCGTTGCCTGACACATCGAAGATGCAGGTCGTCGTGCGTGTGCACGAAACCAAGACGGACAAGCTACGGCTCGGCCAACGCGCATCGGTAACGGTGGAAGGCCTGCCCGGACACGAGTTCACCGGTGTCGTTACGAAGATCGCCGTCGTCGCCGACAGCCAGAACCGGTGGCTCAATCCCGATCTGAAGGAGTACGAGACCGAGATCACCCTCGATCCAACGGACGATATGCTAAAACCCGGCGTGACCTCCCACGTTCAAATCCTGGTGGAGACCGTGGAGGACAAGCTGGCCGTCCCGGTCCAGACCATCTACGCCAAGTCCGGTCGACGTTATGTTTTCTCCGAGCAGAATGGCGACATCGTTCCGCACGAAATCAAACTCGGAGCCATCGGAACCGAGTGGGCACACATCGCCGACGGACTCACCGAGGGCGAGAAGATCCTCCTGGCCTTCTCGGACGAGCACAAACGCCTGATCCCGGACTTGCCCATAGGGCAGCAAGGCACGCGCGAGTTTCTCGGCGGACCACCACCACAGCCTTCCGGCACAGGTCAGGCCGGAGCCCAACCGGGACTGTCCGACCAACGACATTCTGAAGGACTAGGGGCGCATTCGCTGAAGGATGCCGAAGCCACGGGTCTGTCGCACCGACAGGGCACAGCTCAGGATGAACCGCAGCGTGACCAACAGAGTGCCGTTCAATCCGAACCGCAACCGCGTCCCAGCGGCGACGGTCGCACCGCGCCGCAGACGGATGAGACGGTCCAGGACAGGAAGGCCGAACAACAATCCGAGAAGAAGGCCCCCGGGATCGGACACCCTGCGCCTTCGCCGTCCCCCTCCACTACAACATCGTGATACGAACGATCCGTGGCAATTGCATCCATCCAGAAACTCGTGAAGGTTTACGGCAAGCCCGGGGGTGACGTTCAGGTTCACGCCCTTCGAGGCATCGACATTGACTTCGTCGAAGGCGAGTCGGTCGCCATATGCGGTCAGAGCGGTTCCGGCAAGAGCACCCTGATGAACTTGATAGGCTGCCTCGACCGTCCGACCTCAGGCCGGTACCTCCTTGGCGATCTCGATGTTTCTGAGCTGAACGACGGCCACCTCTCCGACATCCGTGGACAGAAGATCGGTTTCATCTTCCAGAACTTCAGCCTCATCCCGCAGCTGACGGTGCGAGAGAACCTCGAAATACCCTTGTTCTATCAGGGATGTCCCGCGCACGCCCGGCGCGAGAAAGCCCAGCAACTCGCCGAGATGGTTGACCTGGCCGATCGTGCTCACCACAGACCAACCGAGCTGTCCGGAGGTCAGCAGCAGCGTGCAGCCATCGCCAGAGCGTTGATCAATGATCCACTGCTGATCCTAGCCGACGAACCGACGGGCAACCTGGACTCGGCGACCGGTGAGATGATCCT